>JAJYBT010000107.1 GCA_021778875.1 Acidobacteriota bacterium
CATGCTGATGGTGCGCACGAACTATGACGCGCTGGTGTCCGGTGACGGCGCCTGCGCCGGCTGCGGCGAGAAGAGCGTGCTACGGTCCATTGCCGCCGTCACTGAGGCGTACATGCGGCCCGTCTTCCACGCCAAGAGCGACCGGCTTGTGGCCAAGGCCGGCGAGCTGGAGAAGAACGGCGTGGCGCGGCTGGCGGCTCTCAAGGAGACGAACGCGGGCGAGTATGCGCTGCTGCGGCAGGCCATTGCGCACCTGGTTCTTGGCCTGGGCGGCGAAGACGACAACGACACCGTTGCACGCATTGCGGCCTACGAGGCGGAGCACGGAGCGATTACCGATGCGCAGCTTGTGGAGGCCATGGCAGCCGTACTGCTGACCGAAGCCTTCAACCACAAGAACCTGCAGCCGGTGGATGGCCGCCTGGCCAACGGCATGAGCGTGATGGCCATGGCCGCGCACACAGGGTGCAACACGGTTTATGGATCCACTTCGCCGAACAACCCGCATCCTTATCCGTGGATGAACTCGCTCTTCCAGGACGGCATCACGGTGGGCTGGCTGATGGGCGAGAGCTTCATCGTGGATCATGCGCGCCGTTCGGTCATCCCTGAGCGGCTGGCCGACGTGCTGCTCACGCGCGACACGAACGTCATCAACGACGAGGAGTATTACCACTACAGCCACTTTACCGATGCGCTGATGACCGACCAGGAGATCGTCGAACTGCCCAAGGTCTGGGTGGTGGGCGGCGACGGCGGCATGGGCGACATCGGCTACCAGAACATGTCGAAGGTGATCCTGCAGAACCGGCCCAACGTGAAGGCGCTGATGCTGGATACGCAGGTGTATTCGAACACCGGCGGGCAGAATTCCGACTCGACGCCGATGCTGGGCGGCAACGATATGAACGTCTTTGGCGCCGCGACGCAGGGCAAGAACACGGAGAAGAAGACGGTCGCTGAGACCTTCCTCGCCGGGCACGGTTCGCCGTTCGTGGCGCAGGTCTCCATGGCCAACGCGCCCAAGCTCTACCGGTCGATTCTCGATGGCCTGGAGTATCGCGGCACCATGTTCCTTCAGGCCTTCACCACCTGCCAGCCGGAGCACGGCGTAGCCGACGATATGGCGTTGCACCAGGCGCAACGCGTGCGCGACTCGCGCGGCGTGCCGGAGTTTGTCTTCAACCCGCGGCTCGGCGAGAGCTACCAGGAAGCGCTGGACATCAAGGGCAACCCGTCCATCGATCTCGACTGGTACGAGACGAAGATCAAGTCCACCGGCGAGGCCATGCGCTACACCGTGGCGCACTGGTGCACCACGGAGGCTCGCTTCCGCAACCACCTGAAGAAGATCAAGCCGGAGGCGGCTGCGAAGCTCATCCACCTGGACAACATGCTGGTGCGCATCACGCAGCAGGATGTGGTCTACCGCCGCTACCTGAACCCCGCGCACCGCGCGTTCATCCCGGACTTTGGCGTGTATATCAAGTTCGAGGAGAACGGCAAAGTGGAGTACCGCGCATTGTCGCGGCAACTGGTCATGTTCTGCGTGGAGCGGCGCAAGGCGTGGCGCATGCTGCAGTCCAAGGCCGGCATCGTGAACAAGGAGTACGCTGCGCAGAGGGCGATTCTGGCGGACGTGGACGCAGGCAAGATTTCGCTGGACGAGCTGTTCGCGCGCGGTCACGAACTGGTGGCCGAGCGGGTTTCAGGCGGAGTTCTCGCCAAGGCGTAAGTCAACCTGAGGTGCTAGCACAGAACGCGGACCGTGAGGTCCGCGTTCTGTGCTAGCACTGTTCGCTTCTTACCGGCTGAAGTGGATGTACTTGCGGCCCTCGTAGAGGCGGAAGCCGCCGGATGGGTCGGCCAGCACTTGCAACGGCATGGGGCGCTTGATGGCTGCATCTGTCGAGGAGCTGACGGTGAGCACATCGTGCGCGCCGACGTCGGTGACGACGAACTTGTCACCGGGGATGAAGCCTACGCCGTAGACGCCCGCGGACAGGCTCTTGCCGCCGATCTTGATGGGCACTTCGGTGATGAAGTAGGCCTGGTACTTCGCCGAAACGTCGCTGGAGTAGCCGCTGGTATCGACCATGGTGGCCAGCAGATAATATCCGTCGGCGAACTTTACTCCGCCGGAGTTGCGCAGTTGGGTGCTGGCCGACTGGGCCTTGTAATAGACCGCGGCAGGCAGCAACTTCTGTGCATCCGCCGCCTTGAGCACGGTGCCTCCGCCCTGCGCCATCGTCCGTGCCGGAGACGCCATCATGGCCAGGGCCAGCGCCCCGGCTCCTGCCAGTTTACCTATCGCCTGTAAACGCATCGGGATAACCTCCATAAAATCATGACTGCGTCAGGAGTATATCGCATTCCTATTGGAACTGGCCCGGGAACGCGTTCGGACCGCAGAGTTGGCAGCGGGGTATAATCGCTCCCATGGCGGCGATTTCGCAGACCGGGATAGAAGGCGCTGGCACGGCGGAAGCCAAGCTGCATGCCCTGGAAGAGCGGCTGCGCGCGCTGGGCAGCGTGATGGTGGCCTATTCCGGCGGCGTGGACTCGGCGTTTCTGGCGGCTACGGCGCATCGCGTGCTGGGCAGCAGGATGCTTGCGGTGCTGGCCGACTCCGCCAGCCTGGCCCGCCGCGATATGGAGCAGGCGCGCGCCTTTGCTGAAACTGTGGGCATGCCGCTGCGCGTGATCCGGACCGAAGAGCTGGACAAACCGGAGTATCAGCGCAACGACGCCAACCGCTGCTTCCACTGCAAGACGGAGCTGTTTGATGGCATGAAGGCTCTGGGCGCGGAGTTGGGCTTTGCTCAAATTGCCTACGGCATGAACGCCGACGACACGCGGGATTATCGTCCGGGGCAGCGCGCGGCGCAGGAGCATGACGTGCTGGCTCCGCTGGCCGAGGCCGGGCTGACCAAGCAGGAGATTCGCACGCTGGCCAAGGCGGCAGGCTATACGCTGTGGGACCGTCCGGCGGCGCCGTGCCTGTCCTCGCGCGTGGAGTATGGCCGCACTGTGACGCGCGAGGTGCTGGAGCAGGTGGAGCGCGCCGAGGAAAGCATGCGGCAGTTGGGCTTCCGCGAGTTTCGCGTGCGCCATCACGGTGAGCTTGCCCGCGTGGAGATTTCCCGCGACGAGTTGCCGCGCGCTGTGACGATGGAGATGCTGGACGCCATCACGGTGGAGTTGCGCAAGGCGGGCTATCAGTATGTGACGCTTGATGCGGCAGGCTTTCGCTCCGGTTCACTGAACGCGATTCTGCCCGCGGAAACTCTGAAGAGGCGCGGAGCCTAGCTGGCAGTTTAAAATCACCCTCGTGCGAATTGGATATCTGGAGTGCTTTTCCGGCATCAGCGGCGACATGCTGCTGGGCGCGCTTGTGGACGCGGGTGACTCGTTTGAGAGCCTGCAGGCGACGGCTGCGGCGCTGAACGTGGGCGCGCGGCTTGAGATGCGCAAGGTGGTTCGCGGTGGAATTACCGCAACCAAGGTGGATGTGCTGACCGCGGATGGCCACGCGGCTGACCACTCACACACCCACGAAGAACATCATCACAACCACGAGGCACATACGCATGAGTCGCACGCTGGCCATGCGCACCATGTGCATCCGCAGCCGGCTCAACACACGCACGAGCACGCGCATGAACATCACCGGTCGCTTTCAAATATCCTTGCCATCATTGGCGCGGCGCCGCTGGCGGATGGTGTAAAGGAACGAGCCACGCGCGCCTTTCAACTGCTGGGCGAGGCTGAGGCGGCCATCCATTCCATTCCCATTGAGAAGGTTCATTTTCACGAGGTGGGCGCAGTGGACACGATTGTCGATATTGTCTGCGCGGCGGCGGGATGCGTGGAGCTGGGTGTGAGCCGCTGGCTTGCGTCGCCGCTGAATGTGGGCAGCGGCACGGTCCATTGCGCGCACGGCATTCTCCCCGTGCCCGCGCCGGCTACGCTGGCTCTGCTTTCCGATGCGCCTGTCTATGCCGCTGGCGAGCCGATGGAGCGCGTGACGCCGACAGGCGCGGTGATTCTGCGCATGCTGAACGTGCAGTATGCGCCGCTGCCGGCGATGCGCATTGCCGCGTCAGGCTACGGTGCGGGCGGACGCGATACGCCGGGCCAGGCAAACGTGCTGCGCATACTTGTTGGCGAGGAGGCAGCGCAGGATGTCGCCGTGGAGCCGATTGCGGTGATGGAGACGGTGATTGATGACTCCAGCCCGCAGTTGCTGGCGTACGTGAGCGAGTTGCTGCTGGAGGCGGGAGCGTGGGATGTCTATCGCGTTGCCGTGCAGATGAAAAAGGGCGGGACGGGGGTGCAGATGACCGTGCTGTGCAGGCCGGACCTTGTGCCCGCGCTGCGCGATCTGCTCTTCCGCGAGACCACCACCATCGGGCTGCACTGGCGGCTGGAGCACAAAGAATTGCTGGCGCGCGCGTTTGCCGAGGTGCAGACGGAGTGGGGCGCAGTGCGCATCAAGATTGCGCGCTGGCCGTCGGGCGAGGCGGCGAACGCCGCGCCAGAGTATGAGGACTGCCGCCAGATCGCGGCGCGGCATAGGGTTCCGCTGAAGCAGGTGATGCAGGAGGCGATGCGCCTGTACGCGGCCACAAAGACGAGGAAGGAGGAGCGCTGATGGATCGCATACGCATTGAGGCTCTGCTCATCGAAGTGCGCGAAGGGCGCTCGGGAGTGGACGAGGCGCTGGAACGGCTGCGCGATCTGCCGTTTGAGGACCTGGGCTTTGCCAAGGTCGATCATCATCGCTCGCTGCGCACCGGGATGCCGGAGGTGATTTATGCCGAGGGCAAGACGCCTGCGCAAGTTGCGCACATCTTCGCCCGCATGGCGCATGCGGGCGGCAATGTGCTGGCCACGCGCGCATCACGCGAGGCGTTTGAGGCGGTGTTTGCCGTGGAGCCGCGCGCGCAGTATCACGAGACGGCGCGGGCCATTACGCTTATGCAGGCTGAGGCGGCGCCGGGCAAGGGAACGGTGAGCGTGGTCTGCGCAGGCACCAGCGACCTGCCCATTGCAGAGGAGGCAGTCATCACCGCGCGGCTGATGGGCAATGAGGTCGAACTGATTGCCGATGTAGGCGTGGCGGGAATTCATCGGCTGCTGGCGCAGAAAACTTCACTTCAGTCGGCGCGGGTGCTGGTGGTGTGCGCGGGGATGGAGGGCGCGTTGCCGACTGTCGTTGCGGGTCTGGTGAATGCGCCGGTGATTGCGGTTCCCACAAGCGTGGGTTATGGTGCTTCGCTGGGCGGCATTGCGGCGCTGCTGGGAATGCTCAACTCCTGTTCTCCCAACGTTTCCGTTGTCAACATTGACAATGGATTCGGCGCGGCGTGCATTGCTTCGCTCATTAATCACATATGACGGCACATATGATGGCACATCGGGCTGCAACTGGGAGTAGATAGAGATTACGCAATCTTCATCTGCACAAAATCAACTTTAGAATCCGCTCAAAGTGATGGCCATCACTGTTCCCGGTACGTCTGCGCGCCAATCATGCTTCATGCACGGATTGCGCCCTCAGCCTGCGTGCGTGGAGGAGATGCTTGGCCGGTTCCAGACTGCCGCTGTTGCGCAGACTCTCGCAAATCTTTTTTCTGCTTGCGTTTATTGCGCTGCTGGTCTTCACTTCGCTGCGTCCCACGCCGGGCGCTACGGGCGACATCCATCTGCGCGCGCCGGTGCGGCTGTTTTTTGAGTGGGACCCGCTGGTCGCTGTTGCCAATGCCTTTGCGACGCACGCGCTGTATCGGGGGCTGTTCTGGAGCCTGATTATCCTGGTGCCTACGCTGTTTCTGGGGCGCTTTTTCTGTGGCTGGATCTGCCCGATGGGCACGCTGCAGCACTTTGTCGGCAACATGCCTTCCGAGTCCAAGCGCGGCAAACAGCGCATTGAGTCCAACCGCTACAAGCGCTGGCAAACGATCAAATATGTTGTGCTGATTGCGGGGCTGGTGGCGGCGTTCTTCGGGTCCATGGCGATTGGCTGGCTTGATCCTTTCAGCCTGCTGGTTCGCTCGATTGGTCTGGCGCTGCTGCCGGCGTTCAACTTTGCGGTGCGCGCCGTGCTTGTGCCGATGGAGCACAGCCACATCGCGGTGATCAAAGCGGCCGGTGAAACGCTGCACAGTGTTCTGCAGGCCACGGTGCTTGATTTTCGCCAGACGCACTTTGCGCAGGGCCTGGTGCTGGGAGTTCTGTTCATCGTGATTCTGGCTGCCAGCCTGCGCGTTACGCGGCTGTGGTGCCGCTCGATCTGCCCGCTGGGCGCGCTGCTGGGCGTGGTCTCGCGCTGGTCGGTTCTGGGGCTGCATAAGGACGCTGATTCGTGCGACCACTGCAACCGCTGCCTGCTGAGCTGCCAGGGCGGCGACGATCCCATCGGCGGCGTGCCGTGGCGCAAGGCCGAGTGCCTGATGTGCATGAACTGCGTGGACAGTTGCCCGCATCACAGCCTTGTCTTCCGCTTCTTCCGCAAGGAGCGCGAAATCGCCTCGCCGGATCTGGGCCGGCGAAGGGCGGTGACGGGGCTCGCGGCTGGAGCTGCTGTTGTGCCGCTGATGCGCGCCAACACAGGCATGGGCAAGAGCCGGCATGACCTGCTGCTGCGTCCGCCGGGCGCGCTGGATGAAACTGACTTTCTTGCGCGCTGCATCCGCTGCGGCGAGTGCATGAAGGTGTGCCCCAACAACTCGCTGCATCCAACGCTGCAAGAGGCGGGCCTGGAAGGGCTATGGACGCCTACGCTTGTGCCGCGCATCGGCTACTGCGAGCCGAGTTGCGTGCTCTGCTCCGAGGTCTGCCCTACGGGCGCTATCTGGCAGATCACGCCGCAGGAAAAGGGCTGGGTGGTCGGCGTGGGTTCGCAGAACAAGCCAGTGCGGCTGGGCACAGCGTTCTACGACCGCGGGCGCTGCTTGCCGTGGGCTGAAGCTATTGACTGCATTGTGTGCGAGGAGTGGTGCCCGGTGTCGCCTAAGGCCATTTACGTGGAAGAGGCGCAGGTGGTGGATTCGGCGGGCAACACCAAAACGCTGAAGCAGCCGCGCGTGGACCCCAGCCGCTGTGTGGGTTGCGGCGCATGCGAGTATGCATGCCCACTGCAGGAGCGGCCCGCCGTCTACGTGACCAGCATCGGCGAGAGCCGCTCGCCCAGCAGCCAGATTCTGCTCAACAGGAAGTAAGAGAGGCATTGCGTGAAGATTCGTTCAAGAGGATGGATGTTTGCAGTGGTTGCGGTTGCGGTTGCGGTTGCGCTTGTGGCGATGGCCTCGGGTACGGGCTGCAAGAAGAAAGCGATCAACCCGTTCCCCGCATCGGGCGCGGTGGCGGGCTGGGAAAAGACCGGAGACACGCGCACCTTC
>JAJYBT010000108.1 GCA_021778875.1 Acidobacteriota bacterium
CGCGGTTGCTGGCCGGGGTGCGCGCGGGACTGGCGGCGGGGGATGCGCTGCTGCTGGGCGTGGACCTGGTGAAGGATGAGTCCGCGCTGCTGGTTGCCTATGACGATGCGGCGGGGGTGACGGCGGCCTTCAATCGTAATCTGCTGGCGCGGCTGAACCGCGAGCTGGGCGCTGACTTTGACGTGGACAGCTTTGCGCATCGCGCGGTGTGGAACGAGGCCGAGCGCCGGATTGAGATGCACCTGGAGAGCCGGGCCGCGCAGGCGGTGCGGCTGGAGGCGCTTGGGTTGCAGGTGGAGTTCGCGCGGGGCGAGCGCATCCACACGGAGAATAGCTACAAGTACCGGCCGGGCGAGGCGGAGACGATGCTGCAAGCGGCGGGGTTTGCCACGGCAGGCAGCTGGACGGACGAGCGCGGCTGGTTTGAGGTGTGCCTGGGACGGGTGGACTAGGCGCGAACGGCCCTGAGAGATCGAGCGCACAAAAAGCGGTGTGCATTCCTTCCCCGGCGCGTTGGGTCTGCGCCGGGGAGGAACGCGGCTGAGGCCGGTTACTTCTTCGGGTTGGCGATGCGGACGAGCAGAATGTCGTGGCTGGGCAGCTCAATGGGCATGTTCTCGGTGAGCTGTACATCCTTGCCGGTCCACAGGTTCGTGCCCTGCTGCGCGCCGTGCAGGCCGAGCGCCGCCAGGTTCAGGTGGAAGGGGTGGGTGGCGACGCGATCGCTGCCGGCGTTGAGGACGGCGACGGCCATGGCGCCGCCGGAGAGCGGACGGGCCCAGACCTCGACTTCGCCATCGGCGTACACGCGGCTGGCCTGCCTGCCCAGCTTGTCCTGATCGATGGCGATGACATCGCGGTTGGTGAGGATAGCCTTGATCTCCGGCTTCATGTGGGGCAGGTCATTGCCGGCGAGCAGCGGCGCGGCGAGCATGGCCCACATGGAGAAGTGCGAGCGGTTCTCCGCCATGGTCAGCTTGCCGTTGCCCACTTCCAGCATGTCGGGGTCGTTCCAGTGGCCGGGGCCGGCGTATTTTTCCAGCCCGGCCTGCTGCTCCAGGAGGGTGTAAATGCGGTCCCAGTGAGCGTTGATGTCGCCGGTGGTGCGCCACAGGTTACCGCCGAGGGCGGGCGCCCACTCCCACGGAGAGTCCCAACCGTACTGGCAGAGCGAGTAGACGATGGGGCGGCCAGTGGACTGGAGGGCCTTGCCCATCTTTTCGTAGGCGGCGTGCATCAGGCGCATCTGCTGGGCTTCGTCATGCGGCGCCTGCTTCTGCATCACGTCCGGGATGAAGCTGCACAGGTCGTACTTGAGGTAGTCGATGCCCCACGAGGCATAGAGCTGGGCGTCCTGCAACTCGTGGTCGAGCGAGGCCGGATAGCCGGCGCAGGTCTTGGTGCCGGGGCCGGAGTAGATGCCGAGCTTGAGGCCCTTGGAGTGGACGTAGTCAGCGAGGGCCTTCATGTCAGGAAATTTGGAGTTGGTGTGGAGCACGCCGCTGGCGTCGCGTTCGCCCTCCCAGGTGTCGTCGATGTTGATGTAGATGTAGCCGGCATCGCGCATGCCGCTGGCGACGATCTCGTCTGCGGCGTCGCGGATGTCCTTGTCGGTCACCTTGCCGGCGAAGTAGTTCCAGCTGTTCCAGCCCATCGGCGGAGTAGCGGCGGTGGTTTGTGCCTGTGCGGACGGTGCTGGGGCTGCGGCCAGCATGGACAGAGCGAGAGCGGCCAAAGGCAATGCGGCAAGAGTACGCATTGGGAGTCCTCCTGAAAACATTTTCAAGCTGCAGTGGAATACTAAGCCCGAAACCGCAGACTCGGCAACGCCCGTGTTGCCGGCAGCTATGCACTCGCCGAGGTGACGAGCAACCCGGTCTGCAGGTCGAGCGCAAAGGGCACCTCTTTGTCCGTAAGAAGCTGCCAGCCAAGACCATGCAGGATGCCGCCCATGACGGCGGTGACCGTAACGCCTTCGTCCGAGAGCCGGGGCGACTGCCACGCCTCCCCGCCGGAGCCCCAGGCAAGAATGTTGCGATGGCCGACGAAGAGCAGCAGTTGCTGCGCGGGTGCGGGAAGAACCTGCAGCACGGGCCGATAGGGAAGCATGGTGAAGCGCTCGGGCGTGGCGGTGTTCAGGATGTACGCGTAGCCGCCGCAGACAGCGCAGAGCTCGTCCGGGTTGGGCGCGGACCAGAGGCCGGTGGGCACGGCGGGATCGCGAAAGCCAAGGGCGCAGGTGGCCAGAAAGGGTTGCCCGGCAGGCTCGCCGGGCGGCTGCGGGCGGACCAGCACCTCCAGCGCTCCCCGCTCCACCTCTTCCGCCTGGGCGGGATAAACGAAGTGGCGGGCGGGCAGGATGGCAGGCCTCGCCGGCAGAACCTGTGCCTGCCAGTGATGGGGAAAGCTGAGGTCGAGGCAGGGGCCGTGCAAACGCTTAGACCCCCACGAAACGCTCAATCCGGGTGCGCACGGTGGGAATGCCCAGATCCAGGTCCGCGCCCTCTTCGATGAGCGGCAGCAGCTTGTCAAACTCCGGCCCGGAGTGCGAGCCGGTGATGGCAATGCGCACGGGGTGATAGAGGTCCTTGCCCTTGATGCCGGTTGCGTCCTTGATCTCGCTCATCCAGCTCTTGAAGGTCTCAGGCGTGACGTGACCGCTGTGCGCGCGGACCCGGTTTGCCAGTTCCGTGAGCACCATGCGGGAGGCGTCCGTGTCCAGGATGGCGGCGTTCTCCAGGCTGGTGCGGGCCAGTTCGGGATCGAAGCCGAAGAGGAAGAGACTCTTGGCGGGGAGCTGGTCCAGATGATCGACCGACGGCGCAAAGAGACCAACCATCTGCACGAACCAGACGAGCACGGCGTCTGAGACGTCGCTCTTCTCCGGCAGCAGACCGCCGAAGTACTCCCACGAGAGCGCGGCCAGGCGGCCGGCGGAGATCTGCTTGAGGTAGTGGCGGTTGAGCCAGTTCAGCTTGTCAAAGTCGAAGACGGCGGGCGAGGGCGTGACGCGCTCCAGCGAGAAGGCGCGGGTGAGCTCGTCGAGCGTGAAGGTCTCGGTTTTGCCGTCTTCTGCGCCCCAGCCCAGCAGGGCCAGGTAGTTGATGAGCGCCTCGGGCAGGTACCCCATCTCGCGGAAGCTGGCGATGGAGGTGGCGCCATGCCGCTTGGAGAGCCGCTCGCGGTCTTTGCCCAGGATGGTGGAGAGATGCGCGAACTTGGGCAGCTTCCAGCCGAAGGCGTTGAAGATGGCGACCTGCTTGGGCGTGTTGGAGATGTGGTCGTCTCCGCGGATCACGTGCGTGATGTCCATCAGCGCATCGTCCACGGCGACCACATAGTTGTAGACGGGCATGCCGGGCTCGCCGTAGCGGCCGGAGCGCACAAGGATGGGGTCGCTTACAGCCTCGGGCGCGAACTCGACGTAGCCACGCACCAGGTCGTAGAAGCGCAGGGGCTCCTCGCCGATCTTCAGCCGGATGGCGAAGGGTTTGCCGCTGGCAAGGTTCTTCTTGACGGCGCGGGCGCTCAGGTCGCGGCAGCGGCCGGAGTAGACCTGCGGGCGATGTTCGGCCTGGGCCTTGGCGCGCTCGTCCTCCAACTCCTCCGTGGTGCAGAAGCAGCGATACGCCTTCTCCTCGGTAAGGAGCTTTTCGGCGTACTGGTAGTAGGTATCAAGGCGTTCGGACTGGCGATAGGGGCCGTTGGGACCCTTCTCCGGCCGGCCCGCGCCTTCCGGGCCTTCGTCCCAGTCGAGTCCAAGCCAGCGCAGGTCTTCAATCAGCTGCGCCTCATAGCGCTCTTCGGAGCGCTCCACGTCTGTGTCTTCAATGCGGAGGATGAAATTGCCCTGTGACCGGCGTGCAAAGAGCCAGTTGTAGAGAGCCGTCCGCGCGTTCCCAACGTGCAAAAGACCCGTTGGGGAGGGAGCAAAGCGCACACGAATCTTCTCGGTGGTCATAACTACTCCTGATGATAGCCCGTAACGGTCCAAGTGCAGCAGATTCTGCAAGAAATTCGCATCTCCGGACTGGGATCATGCGGCGGGATCAGGCGAAATGCTGCCAGCCATGCGGGACGAGCGGGCGGGGTCCCTGCGCGGTGAGCAGAGTGATGGGCGGGCGGCCGGGTACTGCAGCAACGATGCGCCCGATGCGGGTGACTGCGACGCCGGCGATGGAGCGCGGCAGGCGGGCGCGGGCCGCGGCAGTAAAGAGCAGTTCGTAGTCCTCGCCGCCGTGCAAGGCCTGGTCGAGCGTGGCCGCGGGATGCATAGGCAGGGCCGCGGCGTCGACCTCGGCGGCGACGTGGGACTCCTCGCAGAGGTGCGCGAGGTCGGTGGAGAGGCCGTCGCTGATGTCGAGCGCGGCGGTGGCGCGGGCGCGGCGTTGCAGCCACAGGCCCTGGGCGATGCGCGGCTGCGGCTGCAGATGAGGCTGGAGCACGGCACGCAGCCGGGCCGGGATGGCCGGCGGCGCGGATGCGGCTTTGGAGCGGCCTGCCAGCTGGCCAAGGCGCTCAAGCCCGGCAGCGGCTCCGCCCAGGCTGCCGGTGACGTAGAGCAGGTCTCCGGGCCGGGCACCGGAACGGAGCAGGGCGCGACCGCGCGGAACGGCGCCGATGAGGACGATGTCGGCGATGGCGATGGGGGACTCGGCGAAGTCGCCGCCCGCCAGGGGGGTGTGATGGGCATGCGCCAGGGCGAACAGGCCGTCGTAAAAGCGGTCAACCCAGGCGCGGCGGCGGCCAAGGGTTACGGTGAGCTCGCGGGGCAGGCCAAGGGAGAGAAACGCGGCGACAGGCCGGGCGCCCATGGCGGCCAGGTCGCTGAGCCCGCGCGCCAGTGCGCGATGGCCGATAGACTCGGGCTGGTGCCAGTCCAGGCGAAAGTGGCGGCCTTCGATGGAGAAGTCGGTGGTGACGGCCAGCTCTTCGCCGGGGCGCGGACGCAGCAGGGCGCAGTCGTCCCCGATGCCCAGCCGCAGGCCGCCGCCGAGGGTGGCAGCGGCCCGGCTGCGAATGCGGCGCAGCAGCGCCAGCTCGCCGGGAGTGCCGGAATGCGGGTTTTCGCCCTTCTTTGTGTGCATTCTCATCAAGGATAGGACAAACGGCTGTCTGCGGGGCTTGCATGCAAGGAATATCGCATTTTTCTACCGATTCATGAATTCCTTTTCGTTGACCCGCTCCGGATGCGTTTGTTAGCCTAAACGAACGCTAGTGGAATGGTGCTCCCAGGGAGCCGCACGAGAATCTCGGGCCCACTTCGGCCTCATGCAGTCGCTTTACTTCGGTACGCGGCGAGTTACAGCCTTCTCGGTTGTGAGAATCAAGGAAGGATCATGCTGCGGAAACGCTACTACATACTTTTTGTATCCAGAGACGAAGACGGGCGAGTACGCAAAATTCCTTTGCCTCTGCACTATGTGTACGGCTTTGTGGCCGCGGCGGTGGTGGGTGCGTTCACCATCGTGGGACTGGCCGGATCGTACACGCGCATGTTGCTCAAAACAGAGAGCTTTAACCAGGTGCGGCAGGAGCGCGAGACGCTGCGCGAGAACTACAAGCACATGGCGCAGATTGCGCATGACCGCGACGTGCAGGTGGCGTCGCTGGGCGCTCTGGCCAGTGAGGTGACGGCGCTCTACGGGCTCCGGCAGAACCGGCTGACGGCGGCCAAGTCCGCTGCGGCAGGCGCGGCCTCGGCACCCACGCCGCAGTCGCTGGCGCTCACCGACAACGTGAATCAGCAGACTGTGAAGATGTCGATTGACCAGTTCTACGCGCTGCGGGCGCAGGCCATGTCCGGCCGTGTTTCCCGCGCGCTGGAGGGCGGCCTGACGCCGAGCTTTGCGGGCGACTGGACCCAGTTGGCCGATGCTCCGGCGCTGTGGCCGATTGAGGGCCGCGTAACCTCCAGCTTTGGCGAGCGCGAAGATCCGCTGAACGGCGAGGGCGCGTTCCACCCGGGCATCGATATCTCCGCTCCCTTTGGAACGCCGGTTCGCGCCGCTGCCGATGGCGACGTGACCGGAGCGCAGATGGGCTCCGGCTATGGCCGCGAGGTGGTGCTGGACCATGGCCACGATGTGCGCACGGTGTATGCCCATCTTTCCGCGGTGGCCGTGCTGCCGGGCCAGCATGTAACCTGCGGGCAGGTGATTGGCTACGTGGGCGAGACGGGCCGCGCTACCGGTCCGCACCTTCACTACGAGGTGCGCGTGCACAACGTGCCGGTCAATCCGCACAAGTACCTGCGCAACACCTACGAGCAGGCCGCGCTGGACGGAACCACGACGACCACCACCAAGAATTGACGCCGGCGCGCATGCGCCATGCGGACGGCTCCCCCAGGCGGGAGCCGTCTTTGTTTGCGCGCAATATCTCTGAAATTTCCGGCGGGCGTGACGGATCTTCCGCAGTGCTGATATCGTTCCCGTGTTCGATTTTTAGCATTTTCGGAGGGAATCTCTATGTTGCGCCGTCTTTTCGTTTGCTTTGTCTGTCTTGCCTGCGCTCTGCCGTTGCTGGCGCAGGATCGATCGCACGATCTGCAGATCGCCTTTGCCCGCGCACAGCATTTGCGGCATGGCATCAACGCATCGCAATGGTTTGCACAGTCGCCCCAGGATTACTCTGCTGCGCGCACCAGCCGCTACACGGACGCGTCGGATATTGCACTCATGGCGCGCCTGGGCTTTGACAACGTTCGCCTGAGCATTGATCCCGCGCCGCTGGAGCAGGGTGCGCGCGGCGCAGACGGCATGAATCAGGAGTTTCTGGCTCGCGTGGATGCCGCCGTGGACGACATGCTTGCCCAGGGGCTTGCGGTGCAGATTGATCTGCACCCGGAAAGCAGCTACAAGCAGCAGGTGCGCGACAACAACACGGCCGTGGACCGCTACGTAATGCTGTGGCGCCGCTTGGCCGCGCACTACGCCTCGCGCAACCCTGACCTGATTTTCTTTGAGGTGATGAACGAGCCCGAGGTGCGCGATCCCTACCGGTGGGAGGGCATCCAGGACCGCGTGGTGGCAGCCGTGCGCCAGGCGGCTCCGCACAACACCATTATCGCCACCGGCCCCAACTACTCCGACATTGTGGATCTGCTGGCCATGCATCCGCTGGACGACGGCAACGTGATCTACAACTTCCACTTCTACGATCCGCACACCTTTACCCATCAGGGTGCGAGCTGGGGCCTGCCCTGGTGGAGCTATACCCACGGCATTCCGTATCCCGCATCGGAGTCGTCCATGGCCGCCATTCTGCCGCAGGTGCCCGATGCCGCCAGCCGCTTTGATCTGGAGAACTACTGGCTCGACCATTGGGACGGCCACCGCATCCGTATGCTGATCGACGAGGCAGCC
>JAJYBT010000109.1 GCA_021778875.1 Acidobacteriota bacterium
CTTCTCTCCGGTCTCCTCGGCCTGCACGGCGGCCAGAAACAGGTCCTGAATGCCGCGCGGGTTGGCCACCGCGGGCCGGCGCAGCAGGGCCGGGCCAACCTCGTCCGCCTGGCGCTCGCAGCGTTCAAAGTCAAAGAGCAACTGGCGGCGGATGGGGTCCACCATGGCGCCGTCGCAGCGGAAGGCCAGCCGCGTTCCGGTTCGCACAAGGCTCGCCTCCACCAGGGGATTCGCCATGCCGGCCACGGCCTTCATGGCCACAATCGAGTGCCGGATGGAGGCAGCCGAGACCTCTTCCTCGCGCAGGGCGCGCAGCGTCCGCAGCGAACCAAGGTCCTGGAATGTGTAGGCTTCCTGCTGGGGAATCAATCCGGCTCTTTCCCACCCCTGCAACTGGCGGGAACTGATTTGCAGTATCCGCAATACGTCCTGGCGGCTATAGCTGGTCACTCTTCCATGCTCCCCTTGGTTGGTCCGGATCGGCCTCGGGTTCTGAGCGGGCTTGCTGCACCCTGATTTCCCACTGCCGCTCCTGACGTGGCTAATGGAACAGCTACGGAGGAACCGCGCTTGCTGCGATTATGCCAAGAATATGCGTGGATAAGCAGACCGGAATTACCGTTACAACAAAAAGTGGGTGGATAACTGGTGCCGGATTTGGTTCCTTTTTGCGGGCAGGCGGCGTTTCTGTGGAAAAGACGGTACGGTTTGCCGGGCTTAAATTTTCCAAAACAGACTCTTTCCGGGCAAATTCCCGTAATCGTCGGCGACGTCTGCGGCGGGATTACGGAAGTGAGTTGTTTCTCCGGCACTGCGCCCGTATCCTAGTGCAGGTCTTTTTACTGCTGAATTGAATGCTCTGCCGCACCGGAATGCCGGTACGACTTGAACGAATCCGAAGGACCGGGCCCTCATGTCTGAAGCAACCTTTCGCATAGCGCGAAAAGGACAACCGCAACTCCTGTCAGTGACCGATGGTGTGGAGCCTCTGTTGGGCTACACGCCCGCGGAGTGGCTAAGCTCCGCCGTCCGGCTGGCAGACCGCATTCATCCGCACGACGCGGAGATTGCCGGCCAACTCTTCTCGCCCGCAGAGGACAGGGGCGCACAGCTCTTTAATCTGCGCATCCGGCATGCGGACGGCCGTATCCGGTGCCTGGCCTGCCGGACAGCGGTGGCGGAGTCAGCAGGGGACGGCTCCGTCCTGGAACTGACCCTGAGCGCCACGGCCAGTCTTGCGTACGGGGGCGATGCGGAACCGATCAACCTGCGCTCCGTGATGGAGTGCGCAGACGGGGGAGTCTTCGTCAAGGACCGGCACCACGTAATCCTAGGCGCAAACCGCCTTCACAGCCTGAGCTTCGCGGATGCGAGCGGGCAGCCGTGCAATCTGGCCGGCCTCACGGACTACGACCTCTATCCGGAAGAAGAGGCGGATCGCATCTACGCCGCGGAGCAGAGGCTCTTTGCCGGGCTGCCCATGGTTCAGGAGGAGCTGGAAGATGTGGATGCGCAGGGCCGGCGGTCCTGGACCGAGGTCCGCAAGTATCCGATAAGAAATGAGCAGGGGGAGATCCAGGGACTATTAGGGATCGCTCGGGATGTGACCCGGCGCGTGCTGGCCCAGCGCGAGTTGCAGCAGAGCCGGGAGATGCTGAAGCTGTTCATCGAGCATGCTCCAGCGGCGCTGGCCATGCTGGACCGGGAGATGCGCTATCTGGCGGTGAGCCGCCGCTGGCTTGAGATTCATGATCTGAGCGGCGAAGACATCCTTGGCCGGTCGCATTACGACGTTCTGCCGGAGATCCCCGAGCGCTGGCGCTGGATGCATCGCCGGGCGATGGCCGGGGAGGCCATTGAGGCGGCGGAGGACTGCTTCACGCGCGCCGACGGGCAAACCCACTGGGTGCGTCGCCAACTGCGTCCCTGGCGGACGGGCGACGGCGAGATCGGCGGCATCATCGTGTTCGTGGAAGATGTGACGCTGCAACGAGATTCCGAAGACCGCCTGCATCTGGCCATGAGCGTATTCCGCCACGCGTCGGAAGGCATCCTGGTAACCGACGCGCAGGGCAACATCCTGGATGTGAACGATGCATTTACGCGCATCACCGGGTACTCGCGCGCCGAGGTGCTGGGGCGTAATCCAAAGCTTCTGAAGTCCGGCCACCAGAGCGACGAGTTTTACAAGAGGATGTGGCGCGAGCTCACAGAGAACGGCACGTGGCAGGGCGAGATATGGAACCGCGCCAAGAACGGCCACGTGTACGCGGAGATGCTGACCATCAGCGCCGTGCCGGATGCCATGGGAAGGCCCAGGCAGTATGTCGCGCTGTTCTCGGACATTACTTCCTTGAAGGAGCAGGAAAGCAAGCTCGAGCGCATGACGCACTTTGATCTGCTGACCGGCCTGCCGAACCGCGTCCTGCTGGCGGACCGCATGCATCAGGCGATGGCGCAGACCCATCGTCACCGGCGTCCCGTGGTCATCGCCTGTCTTGATCTGGATAACTTCAAGGCGGTGAACGACGGCTACGGCCACATCTCCGGAGATCAGGTTCTCACCGCCGTAACCCAGCGCATGAAAAGCGTGCTCAAGGCGGACGATACGCTGGCGCGCCTGGGCGGGGACGAGTTCGTAGCTGTGATGCCCGGCCTGGACGACGTAGGATCAGCGGTTGCCGCTCTGGATGCCCTGTTGCGGGCCGTGGCGGAGCCCATCCAGGTGGCGGGCCGCAGCCTGCAGCTTTCCGTTAGCATCGGTGTCACGTTCTTTCCGCAGGCTGAGGATGTGGATGCCGATCAGCTCCTGCGCCAGGCCGATCAGGCCATGTATCGCGCCAAGCTGGAAGGCAAGAGCCGCTACCACTTCTTTGATCCGCGCTTTGACCGCAGCATTCGCGGATATCACGAGGACCTGGAACGGATTCGCCGCGCCCTGGAAGCCGATGAATTTGTGCTTCACTTCCAGCCCAAGGTCAACATGCGAACCGGCGCTCTGCTGGGTGTGGAGGCGCTCATCCGCTGGCAGCATCCGGAGCGCGGATTGCTCACGCCGGCGGAGTTTCTGCCCGTCATCGAAGGGCATCCTCTGGCAATGCGGCTGGACGAGTGGGTCATCCATCACGCGCTCATTCAGATGGAGCAGTGGCGCGGGCAGGGGCTGGATATTCCGGTCAGCATCAATATCGGCGCGCTGCATTTGCAGAGCAGCGGGTTTGTGGACCAGCTGCGCACCCTTCTGGCGCAGCATCCGGATATCCCTCCGCAGCGGCTGGAACTGGAGGTGCTGGAGAGCAGCGCCTTGCGGGATGTCGCCTGCGTCTCGCAGGTCATTCGCGACTGCACGCAACTGGGCGTCACCTTTGCCCTGGACGACTTTGGCACCGGCTACGCGTCACTTGCCTATCTGAAGCGCCTGCCTGTGGATGTGCTCAAAATCGACCAGACCTTTGTCCGCGAGATGCTGGAGGCTCCGGAGAACCTGACGATTCTGGAAGGCATCATCGGTCTGGCGGGAGCATTCCGGCGCATGGCAATCGCCGAGGGCGTGGAGACCGTGGAGCACGGCCGCATGCTGCTGCGGCTGGGGTGCGAGGCCGCGCAGGGCTACGGCATTGCCCGGCCCATGCCCGGCGACCAGTTGCCCGCGTGGCTGGCAACGTGGCGTCCTTATCCGCAATGGGTGGGCGTGGCTGCGCTTCGGCCGGGCGACCGGTCTCTGGTGCACGCCGCGGTTGAGCATCGCGCATGGGTTGCGGCCATTGAGTCGTTTGTGAGCGGAGCAAGACACGCGGCTCCTGAGCTGGATCATCTGCAATGCCGCTTCGGCCTGTGGCTCAGCTCTGAGGATTCCAGCCTGCTGCTCGACGCGCCGGATCGCCACCCCATCCATTCGCTGCATCAGAAGGTGCATGCGCTCGCCGCGGAGATCCTCGCGATGAAGGCGGAGGGGCGCGATATGCAGGCGCTCGGGCGGCTGGGCAGCCTCCACGTATTGCGGGATGAGTTGATCAATCAACTGCACGAATTGATAGACGCGGTATAAACGGCAAAACCGCGGCGAAGGCGTACAGGATGTTGAGACGGCGCGCAAGAATCGATGAACCCGAATGGCGCGGGCATGAATCCTAATAAACAGGAGCCTGTTCAAGTGGAATATCGATTGTTGACCGTGAACCGTGAGTTCGGGAGCGGCGGGGGACATATCGCGCAGACCGTTGCCGAGTGGCTCGGCTGGAAGCTGCTGGACCGCGACATCATTGACGCCATCGCCTATGCAGCCCACGTCAACACGGATGTTGTACGGCACTACGACGAGCATGTGACCTCGTGGCTGAGCCGCCTGAACCAGCAGACCATGCGCAGCGCCGCACTGGCGGCCGGGCTGGAACTGGGCGAAGATGCGGTGTTCGACGCCGATGAGATGGTCAAAATTACGCAGAAAGTGGTGGAGGAGGCGTACGCCGGAGGCAACTGCGTCATCGTGGGCCGCGGAGCCCAGTGCGTTCTGCAACACAAGCCCGGCGTCTTCCACGCTTTTGTCTATGCACCCTACAAGGAGCGCATCCTGCGCCTGCGCAAGCGCCTCAAGGACCCATCGAGCGCGGAGCAGCGCATTCGCACCGTGGACGAGGAGCGCGCCAAGTATCTGCAGAAGTACTTCGGCAAATGCTGGAACGATCCGCATCTCTACGATCTGATGATCCGCTCCAGCGAGGATGAGGATGCCACGGCTCGCATCCTTCTGTACGCCATGACGGGCGAGCTGCACAAGGGCTGAATCGCCTGGTTTGCAGGCCATGGAGGCGGCCCCGGCAAGGCTGGTTATAATCAGACACGTCTGAGCCCGAACGTTATTCCCCAAGGAGAATCAGTCATGTCAGAACCGGTGATTGCCCAGAAGAGCCCGTACCCCGTCCAGGTCGAAGCGGAAAAGACGTACTACTGGTGCGCCTGCGGACGCAGCGCCAAGCAGCCGTTCTGCGACGGCAGCCATAAAGGAACCGAGTTCACGCCCGTGAAGTACGAGGCCAAAGAGTCCAAGACGGTCTATTTCTGCGGCTGCAAGCACAGCGCCAACAAGCCCCTCTGCGACGGCACCCACTCACGGCTGTAGTCGCAGGCCGCGTGCACGCAGGGGCCGGAACCGCGGAGTAATCGACGCGGGCTGTGTTCAACAAACGCGCAAGTTGTTGGGGGATGCTCTTTTGAGCATCCCCAATCTTTTCTATGTCAGGCTAAATGCGGAGTTGCGGAACTACTCGCTGGGCGCGGCTGTCAGCGCGCGGTACTCCAGGAACATGCTCATGCGCCAGCGCAGGATCATGCCGAAGGCCAGGACAAAAAACAACGCGCCGGTCTGCTCAATGGTGAGAATCCTGTCCAGATAGCCGCGCGCCAGAAAGCGGATGGCCGCCAGCACGATAATCACGGCAAAGAATGCCCCCGAGCGCTTCATCATGACGGTCTCTCCGATGAGCTCCAGGCGCGATGTGGCCAGCAGCGGATACGCCAGCGCAATGGCGCCCACCAGGAAGGCAATCACCAGCCAGCTCCACGGCACGCGGAAGTTCGGAACCAGAAACATGCAGAAGCCCGTCGCCATCCCCAGCGGAGGCATGATGATCTTCTTCACGGTGACGGCGCTGCGCCCCTCGCGCACGCGCCACACCAGAACGGCCAGCATGCCCGCCAACGAACCCACAGCCGACAAACCAGGGGATAGAACCATTTCAATCAACCTCAATCAGGACTGCTATCGCGGCCTGCCGTAAACAGCCGCCGCCCTAGGATGAATGCAGGACAACGCTTGTCTGCAGAATACCGGGGAATGTCTCGCAGGCCGCAGTGCGTGTCACCTGCCGGGCCGTAACGCGCGACTGGCTGCCGGGCAGGCGCTCAAACTATTGGACGCCGCACGTTGCGGAACGGTCGCACAACGCGAAAGCCTCTCGCAAAGGAGAGGCCGTGCCACTTGCGAACCGGTTTTCATGCTGCCAAAACGTGGAGCCGACGATCGGACTTGAACCGATGACCTGCTGATTACGAATCAGCTGCTCTACCAACTGAGCTACGTCGGCACGCTCCTCTGTGATTGTATCGTTGCACGCGGGTTAGGTAAAGTTGAGCAGTCTCATGGGTCGCGATTCCGGTTCTGTGGCCCGGCGGCAGAGGAGGACCTTGGCGTATGGACCAGACAATCCAGCTCGCATACCGCATTGCCATCGTATGGGCCGCCGGCTTTCTGCTGGCGGTGGCTGTGCGCGCTCTGCTGCCGGATGGGGCGGGGATCACACTCCATGGCCATCAGAACGACCTCTTCATCTCCTTCAGCCGGCTGGGGTTCTGGACCTGCCTGTTTGCGGCCGTCACGGTGACGGCGCTGGTGGTGGGCCGCGCCATGCTGGCCGACATCGGCTGGGCCGGATTTCGCTAGGACCGGTGCCAATCCGTTCCGCCCGCAAAACAGCCCGCAAAAACGGAAAGAGCCGCCCGGCAACAGGGCAGCTCCTTCCTCAGGGAGAATAGTTCCAACGGAGGCAAAACCATCAGAACTTTCTGGCTGCATAGTAGGTGCGGGGGAAGGGAGTGTCAAGAATAAATCCGCACCGAAATAAATCTATGTATATCTTGCAGATGCAGGAGATGTGTCCAACTTGGAGCAGCTTGAATATTCGCACCCTGTTCGCCTTTTTGTGCTCCGGAACTCTAGTGATTTCGGGGTGTTTTCTAGGGTTTTTGTCTAGTTTTCCACAGGGTTGGCGGCGACGTTAACGCTTCGGGTGCGCAGCCCGCAATCTGGTTTGACTGCCCTAAATTACTTTTCCAGATTCAGCCGGATGAACTCCGTCTCATACACCGAAGAGACCGGTTTGCCGCGGGCGATGCGGTAAAGCGCCCGGCCCCCGCCCAGGAAGAATCCCAGCAGGATGGCTGCCAGCGAGCCAATGCCCACCAGCGTAGCAATGCCAAACAGCAGGCGGCCGGTCTTGGCAACCTCTGACTCCACCGGCTGCGGAATGGCGGTGAGGTCGGCGTCAAAGTGGACCTGCTCCAGCAGCTTGTGGCTTTCGTCGGGGATGGCGTCGCCGCTGACCAGGGCGACGAGCGGGCCGCTGCGGCGCACCTCCAGCGAGGCCAGGTCGGAGTCCTGCAGGGCCTTGGGCCAGGCGGGCTGGGCCGCACTGCCAGCCTTCAGGTAGGCGCGGATGCGAGCCTCCTGCGCCATGGCAAGCTGCGGGGTGGGGTAGTTGAAGATGGTGAGCGTGGCGGGCCCCGAGCGCAGAGAG
>JAJYBT010000110.1 GCA_021778875.1 Acidobacteriota bacterium
AGCATCGTCTCATGCTTCACCACGTTCAGCGCGGGGTTCAGGGCCTTGAGCTTCTCTTCGGCGGAGTCCAGCTTTTTGCGGCCAATGTCTTTGGTCGAGTGGATAATCTGGCGCTGCAGGTTGCTCGCGTCCACAACATCGAAATCCACCAGCCCGAGCGTGCCCACGCCGGCCGCGGCCAGATAGAACGCCAGCGGCGAGCCCAGCCCGCCCGTGCCCACGCACAGCACTTTGGCCGCCTTGAGCTTGCGCTGGCCCTCCACGCCCACCTCGGGCAAAATGATGTGCCGCGAGTAGCGTGAGAGATCGTCGGTGGTCAGTTCAGGCAGGGGAATCGGTTCCATTGTGGTTGCCATCATGTCTCGCTTTTGGGCCGGTCTGCTCTGGGCAAACTGCGGCGCTCGGGTGCTGCTCGTCTGCGTTATCAATTCCGGATGCAAGCCAGGGGAGATCCGGAACAGCGCGCAAGCGCGCGTCTTGCCGCGCCTCTATAAGGTTAACAAAAGCATGCAGCCTTCCCGGCATCAACGCCGGCCAGGGGCAGGACCCGTCTCCGCAAACACGCAAAAAGAGCGGCCCGGCAAAGCCGAAACCGCTCTCTGAAGTTCTGAAATTGCAGTTGGAACGCGACCACGCGCAGTCTTACTGCGCCGGCTTCCAGAAGTCCGGATCTTCCTTGACCCATTCGTCGGAGACGTAGCTCTGGCGCGGGTTGATCGCGAATAACTGGGTGTTGACGCTCGACAATGTGGCCTGCTCAAGTTCGACGAACTTCTTCATGCCCTCTTCGCCCATCGCCGCCTGGATCTTCTTGTCCTCAGCGTCGCTGCTATCGATCTCGGCCATTGACTTGTCTGAGCTGAGGAGAAGATAGGTGCCGCCGGGGCCGCCGTATGCCATGTGGAACATCGCCCAGTGCGCACTGCTTCCCGCCTTCTCACACGCGGCCATATACATCTTCGAAAGATCGGCAAAGTCCTTGCCGTGGCCAAGGCGGACATGGAACTCGGTGATCTCCATGAAACGCGCTTGCGGCGTTGGACCCGGCGCGTGGTAGCTCATGTCTTCCTCGTAGGTAAGAACGGCCTGGTCCGCTGAATCGAGCAGGTCGCCGTCGGCTTCCATGGCCGCATCCAGCTTTGCTGAAAGCTCCTTGTTTTTTGCCACTGACTCCTGATCCTTCTGCCAGGCATCGAACGATGAATAGCCTGTGAAGTAAAGGCAGCGCGACTTGCCAGAGAGAGAACACATCGCCGTGTAGTGGGTGGGCGACCTGGCCTCTGCCATGGCTCGCACAAAGGCGCTCTCTGACTTGTCATGGGCCATGCCGGCCTTGCCTGCCTTAACCCATTCCCGGTTAATCTGCAGAACCCTGGGCACCGAAGTGGATGATTGTTGCGCCGCGGCCATCGCACTGCCGGCAACCGCGAGGGACAGTCCCAACAGGATTGGGCTGATTGTCTTCATATGAAATAACCTCCTTGACTTGCTTAGAGATCACTCGCGGTGGGGATGAGGGGAGGACCGGGAAACGCGCGTGCTCTGAGACTGCGCGATTATGGTGCTGAAATGCTTTGAAGTAAAGAGGTTTCTGAGCCATCTACGGATTTCTATTCCAGGGCCGGAGTTTCCTTGCGCGGCGTGGCGCCCAATTTCCGCAGCCCGCGGGCAGACCGACCCTCAATCTCCTGCCGCCTCGATGACTTGATCGTCCACCCGGATAACTTCCGGCACAAACCGCTTATTTTCTTCCTTTGTCCCAGCCAGCAGAAAGGAGTTCGTCGCCGCAGCCTTGCCCTGGGCGACCGCGGTAATTACATAGGAGCAGCCCAGCCAGTGAGCCTCGGCCAGGTCGGTCGCGGACCAGTGCGCCGCATGGTCGGGGTGGGAATGGTGGAAGCCCGCAATCTGCAAGCCGCGCCGGCGCGCTCCGGTCTCGATCTTCACCAGTTCCCCGGGCGCAATGCTGTAGCGGTTGTGGGCCGAGTCAGTGCGCGCATTGGCTGCCCGCACCGCCTCCTCGACCCGCCACCCCTCCGGCGTGGGGCAACCCAGCAACACGCCGCAGCACTCATGCGGGTAGGTCTCCTCGGCGTGGGCGCGAAGGGCGAGATACGCGGCGCGCGGCAGGCGCAGGATCGAAACAGGCGCGGCTTGTGCGTCGCTGGCTTCCATGGCGGAATTGCGGCCCATGCTCCCGGTCTGCGAAGATGGAGCGAGGGGCGGGATTGTTTGAGCCTCTCACTCCATATTCGCAGACAGGAAAGCGACCATGGCTAAAAAGCCCGTAGTCCCAAGCTTCACTCAAATGCTGGACATTCTGCGCGCGCACTCTTTTGACGTCGCGCCCTGCGCCGCCGTTCAGGGCGGCATGCTGGTCAGCAAGCATGGAGCCGGGGCGATTCTCGTGCCCTCGCAGCAGCCCGATGCGCCCGCAGGCTTCGCCGTGCATCCCGGCGCGCTGGTCCGGGGCGAGGTGGCCCGGCTGCTCGATCGCGGCTATCAGAAGTTCATTAAGACCTCCCAATTTGAGCTGCCCGCAACGGCCAGCCAATTGCAGGCAATTCACCTGTTTACCGAGGAACTGAAGCTGCTGACCGGCGGCACGAGCCTCTATAACGAGTCGCTCGGCACCACCAGCGATCTGTACCGGTATGACCGCCTGAAAGGCCGGGAAGCCGCGCAGCCTGCGCCCGTTCGCCCCTGGGAATTGACCGGGGGACACTGAGCTTTCCCCGCACTCAGGCGGGGAGGGCTATGGAACCGGAAATCAAGACAGACGGCGCTGCGTCGCGCGGCAGGCGGATCAGGGCGCATCCGCGGTTTGCCATCGGCGATGAAGCCTCGCTGCTGCTCGTCAGCCAGGGCGCGGCCCTCGCCTGCCGCATTCTCGATCTCAGCCAGGGCGGTTGCCGGGTTCGCACCCAGGATCGCTTCTTGGCGGGCATGATGGTGCGGGTCGAGGTGATCCTCAGGGTGCTCGGCATGCCCTTCCGCCTCTCGGGCGTGACCCAGTGGACCAACCGCCAACACCTCGTCGGGATTCGGTTCATTGACCTGAGCGACCGCAAGCGCGAGCAGCTTGCGCAGTTGATCGATGAACTCCGCGGGCAGCAGCAGGACCCAGCCGGCCCGGCGGCGCTTGAAGCAAATCAGGACCTGCCCGGCTAGTTCGGCGCGCCTTCTGTTTCCGATGCGGCAAAGGTGCACTCCGGGCACTGGCAGTTGCGGCGCAGGTAATCCCAGGAGTAGATGCCGGCCGAGTGGCCGTCGAGCCAGTTGAACTGCAGGGCGTAGCGGCCCACGGCCTGCGCGCTGGCGGGCTTGGCCGCCGGCTTGTACATGGGCAGCAACTCGGCGGATTTGGCCCGCGGCTGGCCGATTCTGCGGCCTTCGTTCTTGCGCTCCTCCACGCAGGTGGCGCAGGGGCACGCGTCGCGCAGCCAGGCAAAGCTCCAGGCGCTCCGGTGGCCGTCCACCCAATCGATCTCCAGGCCCTTGCCCTCGGTGAGCAGAACCCGCACCTTGGCCGGCGTGATGGCGATGCGCGGAAGAGGGCGGCTCTCCTCAGACGCGCGCGCCTGCTCTTCCTTTGACACGTAGCGGATGCCTTCGTGGCTCATGGCTCTATTTTATCGGAGGACGACTCACTACCGCCCGGCCTGTTGCGGCGGTCATACCGCACCTTGAGCGTCAGAATGGCCAGAGACAGGGCCAGCGTGACGGCGTTGGCTACCGCGACCGGGCCGGAGCCGATGCCCAATCCATAGATCAGCCAGCAGGCCAGCCCGAAGCTGAAGAGCAGAAACATGGTGAGCGAAATGTCGCTGGCGCTCTTGCGCCGCCACACCCGCACAAGCTGCGGCACAAACGAGGCTGTGGTGCTGAAGGCGGCAAGGGAGCCAATCCACTCCAAAGCCCAGCGAGGAAACAGATGAGGCGGCGTCATACGCTCAGGGATTTCTCCAGAAAAACCACGCGGCCATGAAGAGGCCGAGGAAAACGACAAAGCCGCGCAGGATTTGCTGCGGCACCTTGCGAGCCATGCTGGCGGACGTGTAGCCGCCAATGGCCGAACTGACCATGGCCAGCAGGCAGAAGCGCCAGATGACCTGGCCGTTCACCACAAAGATGCCAAACGCGATGCCGTTGGCCATGGTTGTCGAGACCACCTTGAGCGCGTTGATCTCGTGGATGTCCTGATAACCAAAGAGCGAAAGCAGCGTGATAATCAGAAACCCCGCGCCGGCGCCAAAATACCCGATATAGAAGCAGACCACGACGGTGGCCAGAAAGACCGGCAGGCGACGAGGCGCGCGTTCGCTGCCCGCGGCGTTTGCGCGGCGGGCCGCGTTCCGGCGCTCAAGCCAGCGCGAGACTGAACCGCTGGCAGCAAAGATGATGGCTGCGACAAGCAGCAGCCACGGCACCAGGTGCAGGAAGGTTAGTTGCGGCGTAATCAGCAGGACAATCGCGCCGGCCGTGCCGCCCAGCAGCCCGGCCAGCCCCATGGGCAGGGCCATGCGCAGGTTCCTGCGAATGTCATGGCGATAGGCGGCAATGGACGAAAGCTGGCCCGGCCAAAGCGCCACAGTATTGGTCGCGTTAGCCTGGATGGGCAACATCTTCATGCTCAGCATGGCAGGGAAAAGCAGAAAAGAACCACCGCCTGCAACGGCATTGAGCACCCCGGCAATAAAGGCAGCCGCCGTGAGCCAGAGCCAGTGCCAGTCCATGTAAGCAGGAAGGCTGAAGACATGCATCATCTGACGCATATTGTAGTGCGCAAGGCCTGAATCTTTCTGGAAAGCTCCTGCGGGCAAAGGCGGGATGAAAGTACCCCGGAAAATGCCCTATCGCGCCAGAATTTTCGGAGTATGCTCTTGTCATGGTTTCACTTCCCCGTCGTTCCTTGCTCGCCGTGGGGTTGATGTTGTTTGCCTTATTCGCAGCCCCGTCACAGTCCACAGCTCAGTCCAGCGCCCCGGTGCTTGCAGTCGATGGCCTCGGCAAAGGCGCCGCGCCGCTCGATGGGCCGTGGCAGTTTCATTTGGGTGACAACCCGGCATGGGCGCTGCCGCAAACCGGCGACGACCAGTACAGCGTCGGCTGGGAGCAGCTCAGCCCGGACAAAACCTGGGGCGCGCAGGGCCACCCGGCCTACACCGGCTTCGCCTGGTATCGGAAGCACATCCGGATCTCGCCAGCGCCCGGCGCATCGCCCGACGTTGCCCTGCTGATTCGCCATATCGATGACGTTTATGAAATCTACTGGAACGGCCAGCTCATCGGCCGCCATGGCACGATGCCTCCACACCCCTCCTGGCCGTATGTCCCGCCGGCCCAGACCTTCGGCATGGGATCCGCGCGGGACGGCGTGCTAGCCCTGCGCGTGTGGAAAGGGCCCCTGACCTCGCTCGATTCCGACAAACTGGGCGGGCTGTATGCGGCGCCAATCGTCGGCAGCCCGGCGGCCATCGCTGGCTTGAAAGCCGAATTCGACTACACCTGGCTGCGCAGCCGACAGTATGGCTTCGGCTTGAATTCGCTCTACTTTCTCGTGATGGTGCTCAGCCTGCTGGCGTGGATGCGCAACCGCTCGCAGCGCGTCGTTCTCTGGATGGCCGTCTTCAGCGGCGCGCCTGTGCTGATCACCCTGCTGGTCGGGCTCCGCATTCCCTTCTCCTTCAACTTCGCTCTCGGCTGGCAGCAACCCGTTCTGGCTCTGGCAGACATCGGCCTCTGGTTCCTTCTTCTCTATCTCCTCAAGCTGGACGAATCTCCCACCTTCGTACATCTCACGCGCCTGCTGGCGATCAGCAGCATCTGCGCCACTTCCCTTGACGGCCTGCTGGTCATGCTGGACTGGAGCGATCCGCTCATCACGTCCTGGGTGCAAGCGGCAGACGGCGTCTTGACTGTGGTGTTCACCGTCGCCGAGGCCTATCCGCTGGTGCTGGTGGCCGCCGCGCTTCGCAAACGCCTGGACGCCACGCGCTGGATGGTTGCAATAGCCGCGCTTCTCGACGGCATGATCTCCGTGGTGCATATCGCCGTGCAGCAGGGCAGCCGCTACACGCACTGGACGCTCGGCGAAAAGATCGGCGCGCCGCTGTTCACCATCAACGGCAACATCTTTACCGCGCAGACCATCGCCAGCACCCTCCTGCTGCTCTCCATCATCTATGCGGTCTACCGCTACCTGCAGGACTCAATCAGGCGCCAGAACGCGATGGAGCAGGAGTTCAAAAGCGCGCGCGAACTGCAGCAGGTTCTCATTCCAGAAACCATCCCCGCCATTCCCGGATTCGCCCTGAGCAGCGCCTATCGGCCCGCGCAGGAGGTCGGCGGCGACTTCTTCCAGATCATGCCGCTGGAAGGTGACCGCACCGGCTCGACGCTCATCATCCTGGGCGACGTGAGCGGCAAAGGCCTAAGAGCCGCCATGACCGTGTCGCTCATCGTGGGAGCGGTGCGCACACTGGCCCGCTTCGCGCCCAACCCCGCGGAAATGCTGGCTGAACTGAACCACAGGCTCTTCGGCCGGCTCCAGGGAGGCTTCGCCACCTGCCTGGTGCTGCGGCTGGACCCCGGCGGCCATTGCGTCATCGCCAGCGCCGGCCACCCGGCCCCGTTCCTCAACAAGCAGGAACTCGGCTTGCCGGGAGCGCTGCCGCTCGGCGTCGTAGCCACCGCCCAATACGAAGAGACAGCGATGCGCCTCCACGAGGGCGACCACTTTGCCTGCTACACCGACGGCCTGCTCGAGGCCCGCAGCGCCAGCGGGGAGATCTTCAGCTTCGAGCGGCTAAGCGCGCTCTTCTCCTCCCGCCCGGACGCCGCCAAGGCCATGGAAGCCGCCGTGGATTTCGGCCAGGATGACGACATCACCGTCCTCACCTTTACCCGGCTGGGCACCGGCGAACGGTCCACAACAACCATTTCCGT
Organism: Acidobacteriota bacterium; assembly: GCA_021778875.1. The sequence continues at coordinate 6,949 of JAJYBT010000110.1, forward strand.
GCCGAAGTTTGCACCCGTTTAAAAGCCAGCGGCCAAGTACTCGAATCCAGACTCAACGTATCTAGTTGACATATATGACAGTTATATTCTTATCTTAAATATGAGCACATTTCACTCATATTTTATGAAGCGTTTGTGCTATAGTTCTATCAGAATGATTGAGCGGCTGGGATTCTACCCGCCCCATCACTCAGACATCATTTGGAGGACAAATTCATGGCCATCACTCGTTGGGATCCATTCCGTGAAGTCATCTCATTGCAAAACCGCTTTCACTCGATCTTTCGCGATTTCAAAGAAAGCGAGGGTCCGTTGACCACTGCAAACTTCGTGCCTCCGGT
>JAJYBT010000111.1 GCA_021778875.1 Acidobacteriota bacterium
GCCTCGTGGTTTCTGCCCGAAGCGCTGCGTCCCCATTTCCATTCCATCTACGCCTACTGCCGTGTCTCCGATGACCTGGGCGATGAAGTAGGCAACACCCAGGTGGCGCTCGCGCTGCTCGCTATGTGGGGCCGCGAACTCGATGCTTGCTATGAGGGCCGCGCGCGCCACCCCGTATTCGTTGCGCTCGCCGAGACGATTCGTGCCTGCTCCATTCCCAAAGAACCTTTTGCCGATCTGCTCACGGCCTTTCGCCAGGATCAGACAGTCACGCGCTACGAGACCATGCAGGACGTGCTGGACTACTGCCGCTATTCGGCCAATCCCGTGGGCCGGCTAGTGCTGTATGTTTGCGGCTACGCCGACGAAGAACGCTTCCGGCTTTCCGATGCGACGTGCTCTGCGCTGCAACTGGCGAACTTCTGGCAGGATGTGCGCGTGGATTATGCAAAGGGCCGCGTCTATCTGCCGCAGGAAGAGATGCGCCGCTTTGGCGTGAGCGATGAATCCATCGCGCAGGGAATCGCCACGCCGGAGTTTCGTGCCCTGCTGCGTCATGAAGTGAACTATGCGCGCAGCCTGTTTCAAGAGGGCCTGCCCCTCATCGGCATGGTTGGCCGCGACCTGGCGATCGATCTGGATCTCTTCAGCCGCGGCGGTCTTCAGATTTTGCACGCCATCGAGCGACGCGATTACGATGTGCTGAGCGCGCGGCCCGCCATCTCCAAAGGCGCAAAGCTGTCGTTCGCTCTGCGCGCACTCGGCGCCAAGATGCTGCCGTTTATGCGCCTCGCCGGACCTCGCACAGGAAAGACCGCTTGACGTACGATTACCCATTGGACCAGGCCTACGCGGTGTGTCGCGCCATTGCCCGGCGCGAGGCGAAGAATTTCTATTACGCCTTTGTGGCCCTGCCCGCCGCGCGCAAGAATGCCATCTGCGCCATCTACGCCTTCATGCGCAAAGCTGACGACCTGGCAGACGATGAAAGCATGCCGCGCGAAGAACGCCGCCGCCATCTCGATGCATGGCAAACAGAGTGGCGCAGTGTGTGCAAGGGAGGCAGCACGGCCGATCCTGTCTTCATCGCCGTGCGCGATGCAACCGGGCGCTTCGCAATTCCGCTCGAATTGCTTGATGAACTGGTCGCAGGCACAACCATGGATCTGAAGCCCGCTGGAAGCGATGCGCCGGACACCTACGCGACATTCGCAGACCTCTACGGCTATTGCTATCTCGTGGCCTCAGTCGTGGGCCTGGTCTGCATCCGTATCTTCGGCTATAAGGACCGCGCTGCCGAAAAACTTGCCGAAGAGACGGGCATCGCCTTTCAACTCACCAACATTCTGCGCGACGTGGCCGAGGATGCGGAACGCAAGCGTGTTTATCTGCCGCTGGAGGACCTGGCAGCGCACAATGTCTCACTTGATTCTTTGCTCAAGCGGCCTCACGGTGCGGCGCCAACGCCCCAGGAACGGGATATTCTGTCTGACGTCGGCCTGCGCGCAGAGAAGTACTACCAGTCAGCTCAAGCGCTGCTGCCACTGATTGACCGCGAGAGCCGGCCCGCGCTCTGGGTGCTGGTGGAGATTTATCACGCTCTGCTCAAGCGAATTCGTCGGGCCGACTACGATGTGTATTCGCGCCGCGCCAGTGTGCCGCTCGTGCACAAACTCGCGATTCTCGTCGTAGGACTCGCGCGCATGGTGGCCGCACGGCTGTTTGCATAAGGGACTCAGGTTGGCTGCAACTTCACACAATACGGGCAGAGCCGCGCGCACGGTTGCCGTCATCGGCGGCGGTGTTGCCGGCATGAGCGCCGCCTGCGCGCTGGCTGAGGCGGGCCTGCGCGTGCAACTCATCGAGCGGCGTGGCTATCTCGGCGGGCGCGCGTCATCCTATCTGCATCCCGGCGTAGGCGAAGTCATCGATAACTGCCAGCATGTGCTCTTCGGCTGCTGCACCAACCTTATTGGCTTCTATCAGCGCATCGGCGCCGCAGATCGCATCCACTGGACCAGTGAAATGACGATGATCGAGCCCGGCGGGCGGCGCTCGCTGCTTGGCCCGTCCAGGTTGCCCGCTCCGCTGCACGGTCTGCCCAAGCTGATGGCCGCTCATGCATTCACGTTCGCTGACAAGCTTGCACTGGGCCGCGCATTCAGCGCGCTGATGCGTCCGGTGCCGCACGACTCCACTGAAAGCCTCGGCGCATGGCTCAAGCGCAACGGCCAGACAAAGGGCGCGCTCGACCGCTTCTGGCGGCTGGTCATTGCCAGCGCGCTCAATGCGGATATCGATGTTATCGCGCTGCCTTATGCGGCCAAGGTCGTCCGCGAGCTGTTCATGAACTCCGCGCAGGCGGGCAGTATGGGCATGAGCAATGTTCCGCTTAGCGAGTTGCATGCAGGCGTAGCTCAATTCCTCGCGCAGCGCAACTCAAGGGTATTGCTCAACGCAAACGTGGACGCGGCGCAGTGGGATGCAAGCGCACAGAAGTGGGCGCTCATCACACGCGCAGGCAACTTCGAAAGCGACTTCCTCGTCATGGCGTTGCCGTTTGAGGCGATGGCCAAGATGTTGCCACACATGCCTGCGGCGGCGGGTGCAGACGCCCTTGCGCGCCAGTTGGAGCGCCATAAGCACTGGCCCATCTGCAGCGTGCATCTCTGGTTCGACCGCGAGATTATAGCGCTCGATCACGCCGTGCTGCTGGACCGCGAGATTCACTGGATGTACAACAAGGGCAGGTTGCAGCCGTGGCGAAACCTCAAGGGCAGCTACGTGGAACTGGTCATCAGCGCCTCGCGGACCTTTGCGGCTTTGACCCGCGAGCAGGCGATTGCGCAGGCAGTCAGCGAACTCGCCGAGTTTTTTCCGCAGGTCGCAGCCGCCAGGTTGGAAAAGGCCGCGTTGGTGAAAGAAGTGCGCGCCACATTCGGCGTGCCGCCGGGCATTGACGTCGCGCGGCCCACAGCCGCGTCTCCGTGGCCTAATTGTTTTCTCGCCGGCGACTGGACCGCAACAGGCTGGCCCTCCACAATGGAGAGTGCTGCGCGATCCGGGCATCTGGCGGCTGAAGCTCTTTGCCAAAGTGCCGGAGCGCCGCGCAGCTTCCTCAATGCTGATTTGAAGCCACGCGGTCTGATGCGGTTTTTGATGCCAGGGAATTGAGGACGGCGACGCGCCGACGAACCCGCAACAATGGCCACAGATTAATGCGCCAAAAAATACACGCCGATGCAGACCAGCACGGCGGCGGTCCAGCGCCGCCGGTCCACATTTTCCTTCAGGAAAAACTTGCCTGCAATGGCGTTCGTGACCAGCGTCAGAGATGCCGAAGCTGGAGCCACCAGGCTCAGGTCCAGGTGATTGAGCGCGAACAGCAGCGCAAAAAATGCCAGCGCCAGAAAGCCCACACCCGCGAAGAAAAGTGGGCAGGTCACCACAGCGCGGATGGCTCCTTTGAGCCCGGAGTGCGCACGAATTTCATCCAGGTCGCCGATGGACTTCATCGCCGCGGCCGTCAGCACTTCGCCAGCCGTAGAGCTGAGAACGATGGCGGCAATCATGGCGGCCGCCACCCAAGGTCCGGGCTGCACAGCGGTGGAGGGAATCGTCATCGCGCCTGCCCCACTTCTGCTTCGACAGTCGGTTCCGCTTCGGCGGCTGGCGCCGTGGGTCTCTCCGTCAACGATGGACCCTGCGCGACAAAGCCCACGCCCACGGTAATCAGCGCAATGCCTGCCCAGCGCATTGCAGAGATGGGCTCATGCAGCCAGAAGCGCGAAAGAAACGCGACAATGACATTGCCGAATGCGGTCGCGGGCAGCACAAAAGTCAGGTCGGCCCACGACAACGCGGTGAGATAGCTCGCAAAAAAGCCTATAAGCAGCGCAATGCCCGCGGCGATCCACGGCGTAAAGACGGCTGCGATAAGCGTGCCCGGATGCGCCAGCGAGATGGGCGGCAGGTGCGTCATGCCGCGCGAAAGGCAGGTGTCGCCGAGCGGCGCGCACAGGGCCACGAGGCCCAGAATCACATATTGCCGCGGCGTAAGAGTATGATGCGCCATTTGTACTTCAGAATTCCTTGCTGCAACCTAAAGAAAAGGAGGGCGAACGCTGTGCGCCGCCCTCGGTGAAATCTGACTTCACACTGCTACGCGCCTGCGCTCACCGGGGCGGGAGGATCGGCCTGGCGGCTGCGCGCTTCCTTGACCATCTTGTTGCGCTGCGCGCGCAGCTTCAGGAACGCCTTTGCTTCGACATAAAGCCGCGGCAGGTCGCGGTTGACGACCGCTTTCCAGATCACGCGGAAGGCTGCCTTGGGCCGGAAGTAGTACTCGTCGTAAAAGCGGTGCACCATCTCCATCACGTAGTCCACGGGCAAGCCAGGATATTCGATATGCGCCATCTGGTGGCCGCCGCCGTCTTCCATGCGCTCGTTGGTGATGAAGTTGTTGGCCTTTGCAAACTCGTAGAACTCGGTGCCGGGATAGGCGTGCGCGATCGACACTTGAATGGTTTCCACATCCAGCGTCTTGGCAAAGTTGATCGTGTTGCGGATCGACTCCTTCGTCTCGCCGGGCAGGCCCAGAATGAAGTCGCCATGAATCGTGAGGCCCAGGTCGCGGCAATCCTTGGCGAAGGCGCGCGCGCGTTCCACAGTTGCGCCCTTCTTGATGTTCTTCAGAATCTGCGGGTCGCCGGACTCGAAGCCCACGATGAGCAGGCGGCATCCGGCTTCCTTCATCGCCTTGAGGGTGTCGTAGTCCGTGGTCACGCGCGAAGTGCAGCTCCAGGTAAGACCAAGAGGCTTCAACTTTTCGCACAGCTCAATGGTGCGGCCCTTCTGGATATTGAAGGTGTCGTCGTCGAAGAAGAACTCCTTTACCTCGGGAAAGTTCTGCTTGGCCCATGCCAGCTCGGCGGCCACATCGTCCGTCGAGCGCTTGCGCCACGCATGCCCGCTCAGCGTCTGCGGCCACAGGCAGAACGTACACTGCGCCGGGCATCCGCGCGTGGAGTAGAGCGCGATATACGGATGCAGCAGGAAGGGAACGTTGTAGCGCGTCACGTCCATATCGCGCTTGTAAATCTTCGTGGCCCACGGCATCGCGTCCAGGTCTTCCACCTGCGGGCGATCGGGATTGTGCAGAATCTTCCCGTCCTGCTTGTAGCTGATGCCCAGAATCTCATTGAGCGGCTTGCCCTGGGCAAACTCGACCACCGAGTAATCGAACTCACGGCGGCAGATGAAGTCCAGCGCGGAGCACTCATTCAGCGCCTTGTCGGGAGAGGTGGTCACCGGCGGCCCTACGAACGCAATGCGAATGGAGGGATTCGCTGCTTTGATGGCCTCGGCCAATCGCTGATCGCCCTCCCAGCCCACCGTGGAGGTGAACAGCACAAGGAACTCATAGTCCTTGCAGATCTTGATGGTCTCCTCGGCGGAGACGTGGTGAGGCGGCGCATCCAGCAGCCGCGATCCTTCCAGCAGGCCGGCCGGGTAGGTCAGCCACACGGGGTACCAGTAGGATTCAATCTCACGCGTCGCCGGCCAGCGTGAGCTCGCGCCACCGTCAAAATTCTCAAAAGACGGCGGGTTCAGAAACAGCGTTTTCAAAGGCATAGGCATCCCTTCAATTCTACCATTCCGGCTTTTTTGAGCATTCCAAAAGGGGAAACGTCGCGCTACCGGTTGTGCAACTCGTGCAGCCAGTCTTCCATGTGTCCCAATGCGCGCAACAGGCTCAGGCGCGCCTTGTCGAGATCAAATCCTGCATTCAGAGCATCTTCCAGCTTCTGGCGTTCATCAATGCGGGCCAACTGCTCGGACTTGGGTGAGAGCTGCGACGGCGCGCCCGGCCCGGTTCCTGCGCCATTGCCCAGATCCAATTGCGTCAGCACGGTCTTCAACTGCTCGCCGGCGATCTGCTGCTTCAGGCTGGCCACTTCAGCCAGCGCATCCAGTTCACGCAGGCTGCCCGTGAGCGAGGCAATCTGGATATCGCTCTGTCGCTCCGCCTGCTCCGCTTCGACTTTGGCCCGCAGAGCGTCTGCTGCCGACTCCCGCGCCTTGGCGCGATGCCACATGTCAAGCAGCGGCACTTGAATCGCAATTCCCGAACTGAAGTTGTTCGCCGGCAGGGGCTTTGAAAAGTAGGAATTGACGCTGTTCAGCAGCGTCGTGTTGCGATTGTATTGCGCGATGAAGCTCAGTTGCGGCAGGTAATTGAATTCTTTGTCGCCTTTGGCCAGTTGCTGTTTTGAGCGCGCCAGCAGCTGCGCGGCTCCAATGCCCGCTCGCGGGCGCGCAGGCCCATTGCCGTTGATCTTCGGAATCTCTGGAATGCTGGCATGCACCGGCATCATTGACTCGGCTGGCAGCCCTGTGAGCGACGCCAGTTGCGTGGCAAGCGTGCCCGCGCGCGACTCAAGTTGCAGCCGCTTCAGCTTGATCTCTGCCGCCGTCAGCCGCGCCTGCAAAAGCTCGCTCAGCGGGTCCACGCCTGCTTCGGCACGCTCCTGCTCGATTGCCACCAGCCTGCTTGCGTAGCCTTCCTGTTCATGGGCGGCGTCCAGTTCGCGATTGACCGTATCCAGCTCAATGTAGGCTGTTGAGGCATCCAGCGCCACCTGCTCTCGGGCGTCGCTCAGATTGGAACTGGCCGCCTGCAAGCCAAAGCGCGCCGCATCAATGTAGCGCTTCTGCGGAACCCCGAATACCAGCGACTGCACGGTGGCCGTCCATATTGACGGCGGAGTGCCCGTGAAGCCAACTTCAGGAAACGTTGGGAGCCCCGTGCTCAAAAGCACGGAAGGAATGACGACGTCCTTGCTTTCTGAAAGCGCCGCCGCGGCTTTCTGCACATCGGCCTCTGCCAGCTGCACCTCGCCGCTGTTGCGCTGCGCAAGATCCACCACAGTCGTCAGAGATACCTGCCCTTGAAGCAGCGCGGGAGCGGCCGTAAGCGCCATTCCAATCAGAACGGGAAACCACGTGTGGCGGGATGTGTTTCGATTGCTCAAATGTTCAGATCCGGTCAAAATTTCAGGTCCTGTGCAGGACGGTAGTCATGAGCCAGTTGCAGCGCTGCCGCCCGTTCGTGCTGCGCTCCCGCCAGATCGCCCAGTTGCGCCTTCAGTCGCGCAAGCCTGGTGTGCGCCACAAACGCCGGAGCCTCTTCGGACTTGAACGAACCCGCCAGGTAGCTCTGCAGCAATTTGGCCGCCAACTCGGGATTTCTCTTCGCGGTAATCAGCAGCGAAGCTCCGTCATAGA
>JAJYBT010000112.1 GCA_021778875.1 Acidobacteriota bacterium
CGCAAATGTGAGCGGGGACCGGCTCAAGCACCTGATTCCTGTGTTTGAGGAAGGAACGGTGGACGAGGACCTGCTCAACGAGGGCAGCCGCCGTCTGCGCGACTACTTCCAGCGGCAGGGCTACTTTGACGTGAAGGTGGAGCACAGGCGCCAGGCCTCGCAGGCAAAAGATGTGGTGATCGTCTACACGGTAACGCCCGGCCCCCGCCGGCGCGTGGTCAGCGTGGCAGTGGCCGGAAATCATTACTTCGATTCCGGCACCCTCAGGGACCTGTTGAGCGTGCGCGCGGCCAATACCCTGGATCGCCACGGTCTTTACAGCCAGTCCCTTGTCACGGCGGACATTGGAGCCCTCTCCGCTGTCTATCAGAACAACGGTTTTTCGCAGGTCAAGATCACGCCGGAGACAAGTCTCGTAGCAACCAAGAAAAAGCCCACCACGCGCAAACCTGCCGGACTCGCCATCGTCTACAACATTGACGAGAACCAGCAGCAGCGCGTCGGCTCGGTTCAGTTGGATGGCAACAACCACGTGGAAGCCGGGAAACTGCTCCCTCTGCTGAATACTTCACCGGGGCAGTTGTTTTCTCCTCAGAACCTGGCCGGCGACCGCGACGCGCTGATGACCGACTACCTTAGCCGCGGCTTTGACCAGGCGCAGGTGAGCGTGTCGCAGCAATCGGAGGCCGCAGACCCGGGCAAGATGGATGTCACGTTCCACATCACTGAGGGTCAGCAGATTTTTGTGCGCAAGGTGCTGCTCACCGGCCTGCATTACACCCGCCCGGATACCGTCGCCCGCGCTATCACACTGCATCCCGGCGACCCGCTGAATCAGTCGGCGCTCACCCAGACGCAGCGTAACCTCTACGAGTTTGCCCTCTTCAACGAAGTCAACACGGCCATCCAGAATCCCAACGGTGGCGAGGCATTCAAGACCGTCCTTCTCCAGACCACCGAAGCGCGCCGGTGGGCGCTGACCTACGGTCTCGGCTTCGAGGCGCAAACTGGAACCCCCCAGAACAACTGCGCCGGTTACATCGCCAGCGGCATCGCCTGCTCCCCAGACGGCAAAACCGGAATCAGCCCCCGCGTGCTCTTCAACGTTACCCGCAACAATCTCTTCGGCCGCGAGCAGTCGGCCTCCCTGCAGAGCACCTACGGCCTGCTTGAGCAGCAGATCAATATGCTCTTCCAGAACCCTCACTTTCACGGCAACAGAAACTTCGGCCTCACTCTCTCAGGCGGCTACGCGAACAGCCAGGATGTAACCACCTACGTTGCATCCAAGCTCGAAGGCGGCATGCGATGGACTGAAAACTTCAACACGCCCGGCTCAGCCCTCTCCAAGGCCAACACCTTCATCTACGAGCTGGATTTCCGCCGCGTCAAAGTGGCTGCGAACAGCCTGCAGGTAGGCCCGACCGAGATTCCTGCCCTCTCTGCCGCCGTGCGCGTGGCCGGACCCGGCGTCACCTGGGTCCGCGACACCCGGGACGCCCCCCTTGATTCGCACCGCGGAACCTACTCCAGCTTTCAGGAGTTTCTCTCCAGCCACTCCTTCGGCTCTGAGGCGCAGTTCAACCGGATTGATGTTTCCAATTCCAGCTTTTACAGCTTCGACAAGGATCGCCTTGTCGTCGCCCGCAACACGCGCTATGGCCAGGAGCGCGCCTATGGCAATCCTTCCGACGAGTTGATTCCCCTCCCTGAGCGCATGTATGCCGGCGGCCCCACCTCGCTGCGCGCCTTCTCCATCAATGCGGCTGGCCCGCGCGACCCTTACACCGGCTTCCCCATTGGCGGAGCAGGCGCGCTCGTCAACAGCACGGAGCTGCGCCTGCCTCCGCCCACGCTGCCCTGGTTCGGCGATTCGTTGAGCTTCGTTGTCTTTCATGACATGGGCAACGTCTTCACCAACGCGGGCGACACCTGGGCCAGCGCACTTCGCGTCCGCCAGCCTGACCGCGACAAGTGCAAGGTCCTCGGCGTTCCGCCCAGCGGCCAGCAGACCTCCACCGTGCAGCAGGGAGAATGCAGCTTCAGCTACTTTGCGCACGCCGCCGGTCTCGGCCTGCGCTACCATACGCCGGTGGGGCCCATAAGGCTGGACTTCAGCTACACGCTGAACCCGCCCATCTTCCCCATCAACATTGACTACGGCAGGTCCGACCCGACATCGAACCCGCATGTCGGCGAGGCCAACCACTTTCACTTTTTTTTCAGCCTGGGGCAGTCCTTCTGATGAGCACGCCGCGCAGCTTCGCACCGGTATTCGCTCCCTCAAGAGCCTGGCGGGCGTGGCTCGCCGTGTCCCTTGCCGTTGCCGCTCTCTCTCCGGCGCTGGCGCAGAACACCCCGGCCCCATCCCCCGTTGTGCTTGACCGCGTGGTCGCCGTCGTCAACAACCAGGCAATTCTGGCCAGCGACGTGGACGATGAGATGCGCCTCTCCATTCTGGAGCCAAGGACTCAGGCGCGCATCTCCGAGTCGCCCCGCATCGCTCTCCAGCGACTCATCAGCCGCACGCTCATTCAGCAGCAGATCCGCGATGAAGACGCCCAGGCCACCGCACCCTCCGCCGGCGACGTAGCCGCCCGCCTCGCCGCCCTGCGCAAGGAGCTGCCCGCCTGCGTCAGCGGGGCCTGCGCCAACGACGACGGATGGAAGGCATTCCTCGCCAGCCATAGCCTCACCGAGCAGCGCGTTGAGACCTACATCCGCAACCGCCTTGAGATTCTCCACTTTATTGAGATGCGCTTCCGCCAGGGCATCAGCATCTCCCGCAACGAGGTCGAGGCCTATTACCGCGACACGCTCCTGCCGCAGTATCCCGCGAGCGAAAAGGCGCCTCTTCTCGATCAGGTCGAGCCCCGCATCGAGGAAATTCTCCTCCAGCAGCAGGTCAACGCGCTTTTCAGCGGCTGGCTCGACAACCTCCGCAAGCAGGGCGATGTCGAAGTGCTGGACCCTGCGCTCGAGCCCCCCGCAGCCCAGAACAAGCCCGAAGCCGCCGCACCTGGAGCGGCAACAGAATGAGCGAGCTTGAGCCCATGACGCCCGTTCCCCCGGAGCCGCCCTTGCCGCCCCGGCGCAGCCGCCCGCGCCGCAGCCCATGGCTCGCGGCCGGAATCGGAACGCTCGTGGTTGCCGCTCTCCTCGGCATCGGCTTCTGGGCCAACACCGATGCTGCCGCCAACCTCGTTCGCGAGCGCCTGATCATACGACTGGAAACAGCAACCGGCGGCCGTGTCGAGATTGCCGCCTTCCACTGGCATCCATTCGCCCTCGAGGCCGACGCCGACGGTCTCGTCCTGCACGGCCTCGAGGCCAAAGGCGAGGCCCCCTACGCCCGCGTGGATCACCTCAGCGTGCAACTCAGCATCTTCGGCTTCCTCAGCCCGCGCATCCTGTTGCGCAACATGGAAATCGACCGCCCCGCGCTCCACCTCATTGTTTATCCCGACGGCTCAACCAACCAGCCACGGCCTGCGCAAAACAGGAAGCCGGGCAAGCCTGCGCTCGACACATTCTTTGATCTCAAAGCCAGCCATATCGGAGTGCGGCAGGGCACTGTGGATTACGAAAATCGCGCTGCCTCCTTCGATTTTCAGCATCGATTCCAGCGGATTGACTTTTCCGCCAGAGACGTAGCGCTTCGCCTGACCTACGTTCCCGCGAACGCCGCGCCACCCAACGGCGGGCTCTCGACAGCCGACTGGAAGGACGGCAGAAACCCCGAGTACTACCGCGTCGAACTGGGTGCGCGCGATTTCAACCTCAGCCGGGGTGAAGCGTCGCATCCCATCGCGCCGCCAGTCAGCGGATTCCTGCAGGCCACTCTTGACCTGACGCGTTCCGCGGGCTATCTTCGCTCGCTTCGCTTGACGGCCCGCAGCAAGGATGGCAGCGATCGCACCCTGGTCATCTCCGGCGCGCTCACTGACTTTGCCCGCCCGCATTGGCAGGCCACGACGAAGGGCGAGCTGGACATGCGCCTGCTGGAGCCCGCCACCGGCTACCCCTTCGCGCCGGAAGGCATCATGCGCCTTGATCTGACGGCGCAGGGTGATGACGGCCAGTTCCGCGTCGATGGTGAAGTCCACGCGGACGGAGCCTCCTACATCGGCACCGGCGTCACCGCCCGGAACGTGCAGTTCGATGCCCGGGTCCATGCCGACCCGGAACAGCTCCTGATCACCTCCATCGTCGCGCGCCTGCATCAGGGCGGGCAGTTGGAGGGAACCGTTGCCCTGGACCACTGGCTGCCGCCGATTCCCGGCTCCTCCACGGTCCAGGCAGCGCCGCCGCAGCCCGTCAAGCGCTCCAGGGGCGAGCGAAATCAACCCCAGGTCAAGCCGCCGCAGCCACCGGCTCAGTCTGACATCATCGCCATTCCGGTCAATGGCAAGGTAACGGCACAGGTCAAAGATGTTCCCCTGGACGCCATTCTCGACATCGTCAGCCTGCCGCCATTCAAGCGCCTCGGCCTGGATGCGCGCCTCAGCGGACCCGCCACGGCAACATGGATCAAGGGCGACGCCAACACCTTGACCGTCATCGCCGCGCTCCAGGCCCATCCCTCGGAGCGGCCCATTGCGGGCGAGGCTCCCGTCACTGGCGCAATCGACGGCACATACACCCAGCGCGACGGAGCCGTCGCGCTCCGCAACCTCGACGTTACCCTGCCCTCAAGCCACATTCAGGCGCACGGACACCTGGGCGCATACCCGCTCACCAGCCCGTCCGATATAGCAGTCGATTTTCACTCGCACGACCTCACGGAATTCGACACGATCTTGCGCGACCTCGGCCTGCAACAAGGCGGCAAGTCCGGTACGGCTGCGCTGCCGGTCTCTCTCGAAGGGCAGGCCGACATCCAGGCAACATGGACCGGCTCGCTCGTCAGCCCGCACATTACGGGCAACCTCAAAGCCACCAACCTCACTTTCGCAATCCCATCCCGCACCGGCGACAGCGCAGCCAGCCCGCAGCTCGTCCACTGGGACACCGCCGAGGCGACAGGCAGCTTCTCCACAACCCGCATCGCCATTGACCATGCGCGCCTGATTCACGGCCCGGCGATCCTCGATGTCCAAGGCACGCTATCGGCGGCCGCACCTCCAACGGCGGCGTCTGTCATGCCATTCGATTCCAATTCCCTGCTCCATCTCAAGGTCAATGCGGCCCAGGTCGAAGTCAATGAGTTCCTGCCCCTCACCGGGCAGAATCTGCCGCTGTCCGGCCGGCTCAGCGCACAGATTGAAGCCGACGGCACAGTCCATGCCCTCGATGGCTCCGGCTGGGTACAGTTGGACGACGGCACAGTCTATGGCGAGCCCGTCTCGCGCATCCGCGCGCAGGGCAAAATTGCCGGGCAGGTGCTGCAACTGGCCTCGGTCACCATAGACAGCCAGGCCGGCAAGCTTTCCGCCTCCGGCAGCTACAACATAAATTCCCGCCAGTTCCAGATCAATGCGCAGGGCGCGGGCATTGACATGGCCCAGGTCCGCTACATCCGCCAGTTCGGCATGGCCGTTACCGGCAAACTCGCCTTCGCTGTCACCGGCTCGGGAACCCCTGACGATCCGCGCGTGCAGGGCCGTGGCACGCTGAGCGGCGTCACCCTCCGCGGCGAGCAGTTGGGTAACGTCATCATCTCGGCGCACACCGCCGGCCACGCCCTCATCTACGACCTCAGCAGCCATTTTGAAACCGCCGCCATCGCCGCCCACGGCCAGACCACCATGAGCGCCGACTATCCCACCCAGGCCACGCTCAACTTTTCTCGCTTCGATATCGGCGCGCCCCTCAGAATGGCTCAGATCCCCGGCCTCACCGGAGAGTCCTCGCTCGCCGGCACCGTCACCGTGGACGGCCCGCTGGCCCGGCCCACTGAGTTGCGCGGCGAAGCCCGCCTCCAGGAGCTCGCCATGACCATCGCTGGCGTCCACCTGCACAGCGAAGGGCCCGTCCACGCCACGCTCGCCAATGAGCGCATCAGCCTTGACCCTCTTCACATCATGGGCGAAGAGACCGACATCCGCGGACAAGGCAGCATCGATTTCAAGGCCCGGCGTCAGGTCGACATGGCCGCAAGCGGCTCCATCAATCTCCGGCTGATCGAGACGCTCGACCCCGACCTGACCGCCAGCGGCATAACCACCTTCCAGGTCCAGGCCCACGGCACCCTGCAGAATCCCGGCCTCACCGGCCGCATCGACTTTCAGAACGCCTCTCTCGCCCTTGAGGATCTGCCCAACAGCCTCAGCCAGTTGCACGGAACCCTGGTCTTCAACCAGAACCGTCTGGAAGTCAAGTCGCTCACCGCCATGACCGGCGGCGGCCAGCTCAGCGTTTCCGGCTACCTCGCCTATCAGCACGGCATCTTTGCCGATCTCACGGCCACCGGCAAGGGAGTCCGCATCCGCTATCCGCAAGGCGTCAGTTCGTTGGCCGACGCCACACTACAGTTGCAGGGAACCCAGAATAGCCTGCTTTTAAGCGGCAATGTGATGATTACGCGCTTCACCGTCAGTCCAGACCTGGACTTCGCCGCGCTGGCCACGCAGGCCGGCAAAGTGCAGCCCGTCACACCGCCCGATGCGCCATCCAATCACGTCCGCCTCGACGTACACATCCAGTCCTCGCCGCAGCTCAACTTCCAGAACGCCTACGCCAAGCTGGCCGGTGACGTGGACCTGCACCTGCGCGGAACCCTGGCCACGCCCTCGCTGCTGGGCCGCATCTCCATCACCGAGGGCAGCGCCACCATAGCCGGCACGCGATACGATCTCCAGCGCGGCGACATCACCTTCACCAATCCCGTGCGCATCGAGCCCTCCATTGACATCAACGCCACCGCCCGCGTGCAGGACTACGACATCACGCTGGGCCTCCACGGCCTGCCCAGCAACATGGCGGTCTCCTACCGCAGCGACCCTCCGCTCCCCGAGGGCGACGTCGTAGCCCTGCTCGCGCTCGGCCGCACCCAGGACCAGGAGCGCATCTACACACAGCAGCAGGAGCAGGTTGCCTCCAATCCCGCCACCGACGCACTCCTCGGCGGCGCGCTCAACGCCACCGTCAGCAGCCGCGTCCAAAAACTCTTCGGCGCCGGCTCCGTCAAGGTGGACCCCAACTACCTCGGCGTCCTCGGCAACTCCACCCCCCCCATCACCGTCGAGGAGCAGCTCGGCCGCAACCTCACCCTCACCTACGCCACCGACGTCGATACCACCGCGCAGCAGTTGCTGCAGGCCGAAATCGCCATCAACCGCCA
>JAJYBT010000113.1 GCA_021778875.1 Acidobacteriota bacterium
TTCGGCAATCTCAACAAACGCGCCGAACTGCGCGGTGCGGAGGACCTTGCCGTGGACGACATCGCCCACGCGGTGCGCGGCGAAGAAGCTCTCCCAGACATCGGGCTGGAGCTGCTTGATGCCGAGGCTCAGGCGGCGGTTCTGCGGCTCAACGCCGAGGACGACAGCCTTGACCTTCTCGCCCTTCTTCACCACTTCAGAAGGATGCTTGACGCGCTTGGTCCAGCTGAGGTTGGAGACGTGCACCAGACCGTCGATGCCATCTTCGATTTCGATGAAGGCGCCGAAGTCGGTGAGGTTGCGGACGCGACCCTCGACCACGGTTCCGGCCGGGTAGCGCTCGCTGAGGTTCTCCCACGGGTTCTCCAGGAGCTGCTTCATGCCGAGAGAGATGCGGCGGTCGGCGGGGTTCACGCTGAGAACCACGGTGTCGACCTCGTCGCCCGGCTTGACCAGCTTGGAGGGGTGCTTGAGGCGCTTGGACCAGGTCATCTCAGAGAGGTGCACGAGGCCCTCGATGCCCTGCTCCAGCTCGACGAACGCGCCGTAGTCGGTGACGGAAAGAACGCGGCCGTGGACGTGCGCGCCGACGGGGTAACGCTCGGAGGCATCGAGCCACGGATCAGGCGTGAGCTGCTTGAAGCCCAGCGAGACGCGCTGCTTGTCCTTGTCGAACTTGAGCACCTTGACCTGGATCTCGTCGCCGACGTTGACCAGATCGCGGGGATGCGTGAGGCGGCCCCAGCTCATATCCGTGATGTGGAGCAGGCCGTCGATGCCGCCGAGGTCAACGAACGCACCGTAGTCGGTAAGGTTCTTGACCGTGCCGGTGAGGACAGCGCCCTCGCCCAGATGCTCCATGGTCTTGGAGCGCTTGGAGTTCTGCTCTTCCTCGAGGATCTCCTTGCGGCTGACGACCACGTTGCCGCGCTTCTTGTTCAGCTTGATGACGCGGACTTCAATCTGCTGGCCGAGGTAGCCGTCGAGGTTGCGGACGGGGCGAATCTCAAGCTGCGAGCCGGGCAGGAAGGCCTTCAGGCCGATATCGACGGTGAGGCCGCCCTTGACGCGGCTGACGACCGTGCCCATGACGGGGGTCTTATCGTTGGCGGCCTTCTCAATGGAGTCCCACACGCGCAGGCGCTGGGCCTTTTCATAGCTGACGAGGTAGCCACCCTCGGGCTCCTCGCGCTCGATTACCACGTCAATGGGTTCGCCGGGCTGGAACTTGACGGCGCCGGTGTGGTCCACAACCTGCTCGAGGGGCACGAGGCCCTCGGACTTGAGACCCACATCGACGACGAGATACTTCTCAGTCTGCTTGATGACCGTGCCGGAGACGACCTTGTCGCCATAGGCCTCGACGGCGGCGGCTTCCGCAGCCTGCTCGCGCTCAAAGGCCTCAAGGGCGGCGGAGAAGTCTTCCATGGAGTCCATGCCGTGTTCAGCCGACTTGTCGAACTCAGAGGCTGCTGCTGCAGCGTCCGGCTCCGGGGTCTGTGCCTCGGATTGAGCCTGGGCTGCAGGTTGGGAAGGGGCATCGGCGTCCAGCGCGGGTGAAGCGACTGCTTCGGCGGTCTCGGGGTTGGACGTGGATTCGGGCGAGGGCTGATCAACAGCCGCCGCAGGTTCGAGCGTGGGAGTTTCCAATTCGGTGTTCAGGGTTATGCTCTCGGGTTCGGGATTGAGGACGTTTGCCATTGCTGCCGCTCCGGGATTCCTTGGGACCCAGGACGAACTGCGGTGTCCTTGGGGTGGCATCTGCGCTGCGCTAGCCGTCAACGAGGATTGCCAGAGGCCGGTTCCCTGCCTTGCAGCCCAGGAAGTAAATCGCTGTGAGCCTGGAGTCGTCTACAGAGACAAGGCTCCCCGCCGCCGGAGCGGGATGGGGTGGCGACTCGTCTCCTGGGTAACACCAGGCGCAATGGCTGGTTGGAGGGCGGCCGCAGCTTTGTGCCGGAATCCGCGCACAGAGCTACGCTTGCAAGTTTAGCAATGCACGCTTAGCAGCGTCAACGCAATGAGTTGGCGAAACCGGGCGGCGGAAGAGATTGCCACGGGATTTTCACACAAAAGGCTGCAAATGCATTTTCCCCCGGATTGCCGCCGCGGGCGGCGGGAGCTTCTATACTGGTGTGAACGGCACCGCGAAGATGGATCACCTTTGGACTCCCTGGCGTTTTACGTATGTGACTGCAGCAGACGGAGCTACGCGCCCCGGCGTGCCGGCGCGGCTGGCCGACTGGCCGGGCGATCTGGGCTGCGTGTTCTGCAACCTTGTGGCCTCCATTGACTACGCCATTGCCCACGGCATGGCCGCGGAGCAGGCGGAAGAGGCCGGCGGGCTGGTGGTGCGCGGAAAATTTTGCTACATCTGCCTGAACGCGTATCCGTACACCTCGGGCCACGTGATGGTGCTGCCCTACGCGCACCTGGACCGGCTGGCCGCGCTGCCGCAGGAGACCGCCCACGAGATGATGGACCTGGCTCAGCAGACAGAGCGCGTGCTGGAATCGATCTATCGGCCGCAGGGGCTGAACTTTGGCATGAACCTGGGCCGGGCCGGAGGCGCGGGCGTGGCCGGACACCTGCATCTGCACGCGCTGCCGCGCTGGGCGGGCGACACGAACTTCATGACCACGATTGGCGAGACCCGCGTGCTGCCCGAGGATTTGCCGACAACATGGAAACGGATGCGGGCGGCATTTGCTAGTTAGCGAGTCAGCTGGTCAGCTGGTCAGCGAGTTAGCAAGTCGGCAAGTTGGCGGCTAGGTTGTGGGGCCGGAGGCTTCTTCTTCGCCGGCGACGAGATAGGGCAGGGACGCATCCGCGTCTGCGCGGTCGAGCAGATTTTTCGGCAGCGATTTCGCGGAACGAATGCCAAGCTGCTTGAGCATCTCCACCTGCCGCACCAGATTCCCACGGCCTTCGGTCAGCTTCTTCATGGCATTGGTGTAGCTCTGGTCCGTCTTGCGCAGGCTGTCGCCGATGGACTCCATGTCGCTGACAAAGCCCACGAATTTGTCGTAGAGTTCCGCACCGCGCTCCATGACTTCGCGCACGTTGCGCACCTGGCGCTCCTGCTGCCAGAGGTTATCGACGATACGAATGACAAAGAGCAGCGTGGTGGGGCCGACGAGGAGCACCTCCTTCTCATACGCATAGCGCCAGAGGGATTCATCTTCGCGCAGAGCGGCGAGGAAGGCCGGCTCAATGGGAATGAACATGACGACGAAGTCGGGCGTTTCGATCGCGTTGATCTTGTGATACCGGCGCTGAGCCAGCTCATCGACATGCGCGCGAACACTGGCAAGATGGCGCTTGACGGCGGCTTTGCGCTCCTCGTCGGACTCGGCGTTGGCGGAGTCGGCGTAGGCGTTGAGCGAGACCTTGGAGTCAAGGATGAGATGCCGGCCGCCGGGCAGGTTGACGATGACGTCGGGCCGCGACTTTCGCTGCTTATCGTCCCCGTCGCCCGCGGCGTCAAAGGTTTCCTGCACGCGGAACTGCTCGCCCTCGCGCAGGCCGGCCTTTTCCAGCAGGTTGCGCGCGATGAGTTCGCCCCAGTCGCCCTGCGTTTTGGCGGAGCCGCGCAGCGCGGTGGTCAGGTTGTGTGCCTCAGCGGACAACTGCTGATTGAGCCCGCTGAGCGTGCCGATGAGCGTCTTGAGCTCGGTGACGCCGGAGGTGGAATCGAGCTGCACCTTCTCGACTTTCTCGCGGAACTCCTTGAGTTGATCGCGCAGCGGCTGAAGCTCTTTCTGGCTGGCCTCAGAGAACGACTTTGATTTTTGATCGAGAACGTCTGCGGCGAGAGCCTGAAACTGGTTGGCGAGAGCCTGCCGGGCGTTGTCCAGCAGCGCCAGCTTTTCCGCCAGATTTTTCTGCTCGTTGTCGAGTTTGGTGTTGAGTTCGGCGATGGTTCTGGCGGCCTTGCTTGCCTCCTCGCTCCGGGCCTGGAGTTCGCGGTTCAGGCTGTTCTTCTCTTCGGCCAGTTGGGCGATGGTCTTTTCGCGTTCTGCGGCGAGGGACTCAAAACCGGCGCGGGCGGCGGACTGGGCGCGGACCTGCTCAAGCTGCTGCCGGACGGTGCCCAGCTCGGCGCTGATCGCGGCGGCATTCTGCTCAACCAGGGACTTTTCCGCGCGGGCGGAGTTGACCTCAGCCTGTGCGGCGAGGCCGCGCATCCGGTAGCCAAGAAAGATTCCCACGAGAACGGCAAGTACGGCGACGATGGCCAGAGTCATGAGCCCAATTTCCTCTTCGCCTAATGTACGCCTTCCGGCTGTGCAATTCCGGGTGGATTTGGGGGAATTTGTGTGGAATGGAGCGGAAAATGGGCATGGCGTCTTTCGGCCCGGGACAAAGGCGTTCTTTCCAGACGGATACGCCTTTACACGCCCCCAGCCGCCCGGTAGACTTGGAGTTTCGGGGCCATGCGCATCTTTATTGGCGCGGTGGTTGTGTTCCCCTGCCGCGTACCGGTATTGTAGGCAGACGGAACAGTGAAAAATCTGGAGCCCCGGAGCAAACCGGAAGTTCCGCAGGAAACGAGGAGAAGCACGCATGGCTGTAGAAGAAAAGGTAAAGCAGATCATCGTCGAGCAGTTGCAGGTGGACGAGGCAGAAGTGACCCCGGGCGCAAGCTTTCAGGAAGACTTGGGCGCGGACTCGCTGGACGTGGTCGAGCTGGTGATGCAGTTTGAAGAGGCCTTTGACCTGGAGATTCCGGACGAGGACGCCGAGAAGATCAAGACCGTCAAGGACGCGATCGATTACATCGAGAAGAACGAAAAGACCGCGAAAGGCAAGTAACTGGTGAATCGTAGAGTTGTCATCACCGGCCTGGGGCTGGTGTGCGGTGTGGGCAACACCGCTCCCGAGGTGTGGCGGCAGCTGCTGGCCGGGGCCAGCGGCATGGCTCCTATTCAGGGGTTTGACACAACGGGATTCCCTGTAACGTTTGCCGCCGAGGTCAAGAACTTTGACCCGCTGAACTTTGTGGACAAGAAGGAAGCGCGCAAGATGGGGCGCTTCATCCACTTTGCCTTTGCCGCAACACACGAAGCCATTACGCAGTCGGGCCTGGAGATCACCCCGGAGATCGCCGACCGCGTGGGCGTGTTTATCGGCTCAGGCATCGGCGGCTTTGAGATTATCGAGCGCGAGCACTCGAACCTGCTGCAGGGCGGGCCGCGCAAGATTTCACCCTTCTTTATCCCGGCGGCGATTGTGAACATGGCGGCCGGGCAACTGAGTATCCGCTACGGCGCCAAGGGACCGATCTCCGCGACGGCGACGGCATGCGCGACGAGTGCCAACTCGATTGGCGACTCGGTGCGCATGATCCTGCACGGCGACGCGGACGTGATGATTGCAGGCGGGGCCGAGGCCGCGGTGACGCCGCTTTCGGTGGGCGGGTTCGCATCCATGCGTGCTCTCTCAACCCGCAACGACGACCCCACGCGCGCCAGCCGCCCGTTCGACAAGAATCGCGACGGCTTTGTGATTGGCGAGGGCGCCGGCATCCTGATTCTGGAGGAGCTGGAGTTTGCCAAGGCACGCGGCGCAACGATTCTGGCCGAGGTGATTGGCTACGGCATGAGCGCGGACGCCTATCACATGACCGGCATTGCGCCGGAGGGCCAGGGGGCACAGCGCAGCATGCGCGCGGCACTGAAGGATGCAGGCATTGCTCCGGAAGCCGTGGGCTATGTGAACGCGCACGCCACCTCAACCCCGGCCGGCGACGGCAATGAGTCGCGGGCGATTGAACTGGTGTTTGGCGAGCACGCACTGAGCGGCAAGCTGAAGGTGAGCGCTACCAAGTCCATGACCGGCCACCTGCTGGGCGGCGCGGGCGGACTGGAGGCCGGCATTACCGTGCTGGCACTGCAGAACCAGATGCTGCCCCCGACGATCAACCTGGAAGAGGCCGACCCGGAGTGCCGTCTGGATTACGTGCCGAACAAGGCCATTCCGTACAACTTTGACGTGGCGCTCTCCAACTCGTTCGGCTTTGGCGGCATTAACGCCACGCTGATTATGCGGCGCTGGACGGAGTAGACAAGACCGCTTTCCAACACAAGAACAAGCGCGGAGCCGCAACGCTCCGCGCTTTTTTTTATTGTCTGCGGCAACAGCCGCTGGTTTGCGTCAGCCGGTGATGAGCGCGATGCCAACGCGCAGCACGGTGAAGGCGAACCACCAGCAGAAGACCGTGGCATAACCGGCGCTGCGCTTTTTGCCGGCTACAGCGGCAAGGCCAATGGAGAGCAGGATGGCCACCCAGAGATTCACGATGTCGATTTGCGTGAGCAGGACGTAGAGCGCCTTGTTGGTCTCTTCAAAGGAGAGGTAGTAGGCGATGTTGGTGCCCACGTAGTTCTGCAGCATGAAGGACTCCGGGGCGATGCCGACAAAGAGCGCAATGGTGGCGAGAAGCGGCTTGAAGATCATGGGCAGGCTGGCGTAGAAGTACACAGCCAGCACCGCGCCGAAGCTGGCCTGGGCGCCGAAGGCAAAGTTGACCGTGCCCCACAGAATGGCCGCCACCACAAGCGCCATGAGGATAAAGAGAACGGGGCCGGCCGCGGCGGAGACCTCAGTGGAGATAGCGGTGATTCTAAGGGCGCTTGCCCGCTGATCTTCCGGCAGCTGATCGATTCTTTCAGCCTGCTTGGGATTCATGCGGATCATGTTCTCTGCCGCGCGGGACCAGCCGACCCGCATGCTGATGCCGGCGAAGAGCATGTAGCTGAAGACAATGCCAATGAGAAACGGCAGCCACCAGCTGCGATTGCCGCGCCGGATGTCCTCAAAGGTACGCGAGGGCGCGGTGAAGGCGTTGGAGACGCGCTCCCACTGGGAGAGTCCGGGCTTGGGCTCGGCAGGAACTGGAAGGGTTGGATCGCTCATGAGCTACCTTTCCGTGGACTGCATGGAGTTAGGCTGCGCAAAGCTGACCAGGATTGCGTGCAGGCGAAGACGCAGCCGTCGGTTCGCACGCGATTGTACCCCGAACGGACGGGCGATGCGTGTGACGGCGACGCCGAGGCACGGCCTTTGGGTTCAGCGGCCGTGCGTGGCTATCTGCGCGGAGGGCTCCGTGGCGTCGTCCGGGTCGGGGTCGCCGGCTGGTTGCGCGGCGGCTGGGGGCTCGGCGGCAGGATGCGCGGCGGGACGATGCGAGTTGCGGGAGGCGGCGGCGGGCACGTAGTCCTTGTAGACGGGGATGTGGAAGCAGGCCTGCTGTAACTC
>JAJYBT010000114.1 GCA_021778875.1 Acidobacteriota bacterium
CGGAATATACGCGGAGACGTCGCCCGCCTGCGTCTCGATGATCGGCAGCGCCGTCAGCGAGCCGCCGCCCTTCTCCTTGCTCAGCTTGGCCGAGCGCTCCAGCAGGCGCGAGTGCAGATAGAACACGTCGCCCGGATACGCCTCGCGGCCCGGCGGACGCCGCAGCAGCAGCGAAATCTCGCGGTACGCCATCGCGTGCTTCGAAAGATCGTCGTAGATCACCAGCGCATGCCTGCCCGTGTCGCGGAAGTACTCGCCAATCGCCGTCGCCGCATACGGCGCCAGGTACAGCATTGGAGCCGGTTCAGACGCCGAGGCCGCCACCACGATCGTGTGCCCCATCGCGCCCGCTTCCGTCAGCGTCTGCACCACCTGCGCAATCGACGAGCGCTTCTGCCCGATGGCGCAGTAAATGCAGATCAGGTCGTTCTTGGCGTTGTTGATGATCGTGTCCAGCGCCACCGCCGTCTTGCCCGTCTGGCGGTCGCCAATGATCAGCTCGCGCTGTCCGCGACCAATCGGAATCATGGCGTCAATGGCCTTCAGACCCGTCGCCATCGGCTCGCGCACCGGCTGGCGGTCGATGATGCCAGGCGCCAGGCGCTCCACCGGCAGCGTGGTCGTCGCCGTAATCGGCCCGCGATCGTCTATCGGCTCGCCCAGCGCGTTCACCACGCGGCCAATCATGGCCTCGCCCACCGGCACGCTCAGAATCTTGCCCGTGCGCTTCACCTCGTCGCCTTCGCGAATCTCGGTGTAGTCGCCCAGGACCACCGCGCCCACCTGGTCTTCTTCCAGGCTCAGGGCCAGTCCCGCAATCCCATGCGGAAAGCTGAGCAGCTCGCCGGCCATCACCTTGTCCAGGCCATGGAGGCGCGCGATTCCGTCTCCGAGGGAGGTAATTGTCCCCACCTCGTCTACCTGAACCTTCGAGTCGTAGTTCGCGATCTGCTCGCGAAGAAGCTGTGTAATCTCGTCTGCCTTGATCTGAGCCATCTCTGCTCTTCCTATCCCTTAACTGGTCTGCGCCCCGTCGTCGTTTACCCCAACCACGGTTGCCGACTGCTTACTGCCGAAATCCCTGTCCTGCTATCCAAACTTCTCTGCCGCCGCTACCCGGCGACCAATGCATCCTTCAGCCGCGCCAAACGCCCGCGCAGCGAACCGTCGTATACGGTGGACCCGATGCGCACCACCGTGCCGCCCAGGATCGACCGGTCCAGCCGGAAGCTCGGCTCAATGCCGGAACCTGCCAGCCGCTTCACGCCGCTCAGCAGCACGCTGCGCTCTTCCTCGCTCAGCTCGCGCGCCGTCACAATCTCCGCCTGCTGAATGCCCATCCGCGCCTGCAGCTCCGCGTGATACGCGGCAGCCACCTCATGCACATGCCCAATGCGATCGTTCTTGATCAGCACCGCCAGCAGGTTGCGCAGCTCCCGCTGCAAGCCCAGCCGTACATTCAGCTTGTCCAGAATGGCAATCTTCTGCGCCGCCGGCACCGCCGGATTGGCAAACAGCGCGCGCAGCTCCGTGCTGCCATCCCAGGTCGCCAGAAAGTCGCTCCACTGCCGGCCCAGCGCCGCTGTATCCAGCTTCGCCGCCGTCACCACGTCCACAAAGGCGCGCGCATAGCGCGATACAAAGGCCGCCATGCTAGTTCAGCCCCTTCCTGTCCACATCGCTCACAAACTCGGCAATCAGGGCGCGATCCGTCTCCGGCGTCAGCACCAGCTGGCGCGCCGCCTGCTCAATCGCCAGGTCGGCGGCAAAGCTGCGCAACTCCCGCTGCGCCTGCGCGGCAGAGGCGGATATCTCCTGCTCGGCGGCCGCCACAATGCGGCTCTTCTCCGCGTCCATTGAGGCCTTGATGTGCTGCTCGTCCTGCCGGCTCTCTTCCTCAACATGTGTGCGAATCGCCGCAATCTCCTCGTCCAGCCGGGAGAGCTGTGCCTCCACCGCGCTCAGCCGCGCCCGTGCCTCCTCGGTCATCTTCTGCGCGGAGTTCACGTCCCGCCGCAGCGTCTGCGTGCGCTGGCGCATCACCTTGGGCAAAAACCGGCCCAGCGGAATCAGGATCAGCAGCGCCACCACCAGGAAGTTGACCGTCTCCAGCAGCCGCGCCGTCGTTTCCAGATCCAGGTGCAGCAGATTCGCCATCGTCTGCACCACCGGCGCATGACGATACACGTTCGTCTCGTCTTCCTCTGAGGATTCCTTGGTCCCGGCCTGCTCCGTGGCCGCGGCCGGAGCCGCCGCCTGCGGTGCCGTCGTCTGTTGGACAGGCGTCTGCTGGGCCGTCGCGGGCGTCGCCGGCGATGCCTCCTGCGCAGCCAGCTTCGCCGGTGCGCCCGGCGCACCCGCCATCAACGCCACTGCCAGTACAAACCAGAACACGCGTGCGGAAATACGAACTTTCAAGCTCAACTCTCTCAACGGGAACCCCCGGCGGCAACCGGCAGCACGGCCCGCATCACCCGGCTGGCCAGCTCCTCTACCGAGCCATGGATCGACTGGCGCGCACGGGCCGCATCGGCATCCAGCTCGGCCTTGGCCTGGCGCACCTGCGCCTGAGCCGCATGCCGCGCCGCATTCAGAACCGCCTCGCGCTCCAGATTCCACTGCTGAATGCGCTGCTCGCGAGCCTTGTACACCTCGGCGCGCGCCTGCCGCAGACGGGCCGCGTACTCGGCCGCCTTGGCCTCTGCCAGCGCAATCGCCTTCTGTGCTTCCTCCACGGCGCCTTCCGTCCGCGCGCGCCGCTCCTTCAGCGTCGCCGTCAGCGGACGCTGCACCAGGAACTCATACGCCAGCACCAGCACCACAAAAAGCAGAGCGGTGGGCACGGCGCCAAGCAGAAGGGCCCCGACTTGTTGGATAATCTCTTCCATTTTGTTACCGGTTTTTCGGTAGGCTATTGGGAATTCTGTTGTAGGTTGATCACCTTTTTGTATCAGGGGAAAACGCTCTAGTCAACGCACAACAAGCTGCGTCACATGGGTCTTGTGACTGCAGTCACGCCTTTGGAATTTTCGTATAAAAAAGAGCTTGATTTCCTCTACAACAGGCCTAGACTAAAGATACCACCTAGACCCGGTTCAGGGTCCAGCGGGCAGTCGGTTCTGGGAAGTTACTCCACTCCCAAAATCGACGGCCCGCTTCTATGTTTTCAGGGATATTTTTGCAGCGCTCTTCAGAACCGAGGCACAGGCCTTTCCACGCCGCAGTACCGCAACCATGCCTCCGCCCCAGCCCGTTGTTTCTGCGTCACTTGCCCGACGCGATCACAGGCCGCGTCAGCAGGCCCTGCGCCCGCAGCCACGCCTCCAGCAGGCCCGGCCACTGGTCCAGCGCCGCATCGCCGTGCCCCAGCCCCGTCCCGTGCGGACCGTTGGCAAAGATGTGCGCCTCCGCGGACACCCCGGCCTTCACCAGCGCGTCATAGAACCGCAGCCCCTGCTCCACCGGCACCGTCCGGTCATTAAACGTGTGGTACCAGAATGTGGGCGGAGTCTCCTTCGTCACATACAGGTCCGGCGAGTACGCCTTGCGCAGCTCCTCGCACCGGTCCATCACGTTGAAGATCTTGCAATAGCTCAGGTGCGACGTGTCGCTGGAGATGGCCCCGATCCACGGATAGCCCAGCACCAGGTAGTCCGGCCGGCTCGATACCCGCTCAATCGGGTCCTCGGCATCCGCCTTGCCCGCCACAAACTGCGTCCCCGCCAGCGCCGCCAGGTGCCCGCCCGCGGAAAAGCCCACCACCACAATGCGGTTCGGATCGATGTGATAATCGCTGGCCCGCGCCCGCACCGTCTGGATCGCCCGCCGCGCGTCCAGCAGCGGAACCGGCAGCAGATATCCGTTCGAGCTCAGCCGGTAGCTCAGCACAAAGGCGTGAAAGCCCCGCGCCGTGAACCAGTCCGCCACCTGCCGCCCTTCCAGGTTCCCCGCCAGGTGCGCGTACGCCCCGCCCGGAAACACCACCACCGCCGAGCCGTTGTCCTGCCCCTTTGAAGGCTCAAAGATCGTCAGCGTCGGCACGTCCTCGCAGGCCTTGCCATGCGCCTCCGGAGCATCCCCCGGCCACAGCCGCACTGTCTGCATGCCAAAAAATGCATTGCCCGCATCCGGCATCGCGCAGGCATCCTTCTGCGCCAGCGCCCCCGTGCTCACAGCAGTGCTCACAACCAAGCTCAGAGCCACTCCCAACCAGAAACGCTTCACCGTAACCTCCACCTCCACTCGCGGCGATTATACGGCGTGGCCTCGCGTCTCTGGCTCGGTGGCCTCCGCCGTCACAGCCACAGCGCGCTATGCCCCCGGCACGGACTGCCCGCCAGTTCCACCAGCTTCTCGGCCAGTTCAAACCCGTAGCGCGCAAAGTAGAACGCCGCTCCGTGCGTGCGCTCCTGCAGCGCGCCGCCCGGATACAGCGCCATGCTGACGGCCTCCGCATGCCTGCCCAGCGCCGCCTCTTTCTCCAGCTGGAAGTTCGCCGCCAGTCTCCGCAGCCGGTTCATCTGGTAGCGCATCTTGCTCGCCGCCGTCCCCGCAGACCGTCCCAGCCCCTCGTCCAGCGTGCTCATCCACTCCAGCAGCGGAGTCAGTTCCGCATCCAGCGCCGTGCCCGCCGCGGCCAGCCTGCGCTTGCCCTCCACCGGCATCGCCCTCGCCGCCAGCAGTTGCGCCAGCCCATCCTGCGTCTCGCCCATCACCCGTTCCAGCGTCAACTCATGCCGCCGCAGCAGCTCGCCCACCGCCGGCTCAATCAGCGTGGCAAACATCCTCGGCTGCGCCGGGGTCAACCGCCCCAGAATCCGCTCAAACAGCACCGCCGACTGCGCAAAATACGCAATCTCCGCCGGGCCGCCAATCGTCAGCGAGGTCGAAAGCAGATAATCCTGAAACACCGGCCGTAGCAGTGCCGAAGGCGAAATCCGCTCCGGCTCCGCCTCCAGAATTCCCACCAGCTCTGCCGTCGAGTAGCTTCGCCGCCCCGCCAGCCACTGTCCGCCCGGCTCCTGCGCCGTCGCCGCCTTCCGCTTCAGCGCCACGCGCGCCCCGCGCTCATCCACCAGGAACAGCAGGCTCGACTCCGCGCCCACCGCCACCTGCGCGTGATATCCCGCCGCCTGCAGCGCCGCGTTGCGCTCCAGCAGAGTCGCATGCAGCTCGTCCGCCCGCTCCAGCGCCGCGCGCAGCACCGGCGAGCCCAGCCGATGCACCTCGCGCCCGCCCGCATCCAGCACCAGCAGCCCCTGCGCCGCAAAGGCCTTCGCATAGAACTCCGCAAACGCCTGCGCAAATGGCTACCCCGGCCTGTACGCGGTCTCCAGCGCCTGCATCGCATCGGAGAAGCCCAGCAGCTCCCACGCCTCTTCAATCAGCGGCCCAATCGTCTCGTCCAGCACCACGCCGCCTACCGGCCGCTCCACCTCCGGAGCCTTGCCGTACACCAGCTTGCGCAGCTCGCGCCGCGCGGGAAACACCACATGATTGATCTCGGCAAAGTCGTGGTCTTCCGTCGCCAGCCAGAAGATGCCCACATGCGGCTTGCCCGCCGCCGTGGCCTGTCGCGCCCGTGCCAGCGCCGTCGCCGCCTTGAACGGCGTAAACAGCGGCCCGCCGAACAGGCCCACCTGCTGCCCCGTCACCACCACGCCGGCGCCCGCGCGCAGTGCATCCAGCGCTGGCCTCGCCGCCTCGCCCGGATTCTGCGCCGACAGCGCCTCCACCATCTGCGCCCAGTGCGCGGGCCGCTCCGGCCCCGCCTGCCAGCTCTCGTCCGGCGGCAGCGACGCATAGAAGGAACGCACCGCCGCGTCGCCCGCGCAGTAGTCCAGAAACAGCCGGCTCAGGCCCGGCGCCACAGTAATCGGATGGCAGTCAGCACTCAACAATGGATTCACTTCCCGTTCAATGGCCTCGAAAGGTGCCCCGGTGATGCGGGCTCGGATGGAAAAGGGCTGCATAAAGGATGCCACGGCAGCCGAAATCGATGCACGGCCCCACCCGTGCCGTATGCTTAACTGTTCCTCTGATTCTGCTACAAGGAGACCCGCCGCAATGCCCAGGAAGGCAAAGGCTACCCCACTCGCCAAGCCCGCAAAGCCCGCCAAGGCCGCCCTCGCCGTTAAAAAGCCCGCCCGCAAAGCCCTCAAGCCTGAGCCCGTGGAAGTCGCTCAGATCCTCAGCTCCGTCGTCGCATGGGAGGGACCGCTCTTCCGCGTCCACCACGACAAGCTCATCGAGCCCGGCGGCAAGCACAGTGAGCGCGACGTCATCCGCCACAACGGCAGCGTCGTCGTCCTCGCCCTTGACCACTCCAAAAGCAGGAAGGATCCCTGGGTCGTCGTCGAGCGCCAGTACCGCCACGCCGCCAACCAGTTCCTCTGGGAGCTGCCCGCCGGCAAGCTCGAACCCGGCGAAGACCCCCTCGCCGGAGCCCAGCGCGAGCTGGAAGAAGAGACCGGCTACCGCGCCAAAAAGTGGAAGCCCCTCGTCGAGTACTACGCCAGCCCCGGCTTCCTCGGCGAATCCATGAAGGTCTTCCTCGCGGAAGGTCTCGTCCCCGGCGAAGCCCACCCTGAAGACGACGAAGAGATCGAAATCCGCCTCGTCAAGCTCTCTGGTCTCGTAAAAATGATCGACAAGGGCTTCATCCACGACGGCAAAACCCTCACCAGCGTCCTGCTTTACACTCGCCAGCTCGCGCGCAAACGCCGCTAGACACTTTCCGGGATGCGATCTCCCGCTTCGCTTCACTCCAGGGCCGGCGCCACCAGCGCCGGCCTTCCCGTCTGCTCTAAGAAATCAGAACAATCACACCCCTCCCGAAAAATACCGCAGTAACTCCCTTTGCAATAAGGGTGAACCAGTCCCACAATATGTATTCCAGAGCTACTAAGTTCTCGCGCAAAAAGTTACCCGCCCCTCGTCCCCAACTTTCGGTTGAGCCATCTCGCCCTGTGGAAATAATCCCGGATTTCTCAATCAACCTTTCGCGCAAAAATGGCGTCCTAGTTGATATCGGTAAGCATTCCCGATCACCTTTTGCTTATCGTCAAAACGTCTATTGCAAGGAAGGCATATGCCTGTGGCTCAGTACAAAGGGAAGGTCAAGTGGTTCAACAACGCCAAGGGTTACGGATTCATCGGACGCGAAGATGGTCCGGATGTTTTCGTCCACTACTCGGCCATTCAGTTGGACGGCTACAAAACTCTGAAAGAGGGCGATGACGTCGAG
>JAJYBT010000115.1 GCA_021778875.1 Acidobacteriota bacterium
AATCTGGAGACCTGACTTGGCCATTGCCTCCTGCGTCGCGGCAAAGGCAAAGTGGATGAAGCGCCCCATCTTGCGCGCTTCCTTCTTGTCCACAAAGTTCAGCGGGTCAAAGTTCTTGACCTCGGCGGCAAACGTCACAGGAAACCCAGTTGTGTCGAACCCCTGAATGGGAGCCATGCCGCTGGCCCCGGCCAGCAGTTGACGCCACACCTCCGGAGCGGTGTTGCCCACACCGCATACCAGCCCAAGGCCGGTGATGACGACTCGACGGTTCACCAGCTACTTGCCTTTCGCGGTCTTTTCGTTCTTCTCGATGTACTCGATCGCGTCCTTCACGGTCTTGATCTTCTCGGCGTCTTCGTCGGGAATCTCCAGGTCGAAGGCCTCTTCGAACTGCATCACCAGCTCCACCACGTCCAGCGAATCTGCGCCCAGGTCTTCCTGAAAGCTGGCGCCAGGGGTCACTTCCGCCTCGTCCACCTGCAACTGCTCGACGATAATCTGTTTCACTTTTTCTTCTACGGCCATGCGCGCTTCTCCTCGTTTTTTTCGGAACTTCAGGCTCTCTTCGGGCTCCCGTTCCTTCTCATTCCGCCAACTTACAATACCGGCACGCGGCGGGGGAACACAACCACCGCGCACAAATTTTGCGCATGGCCCCGAAACTCCAAGTCTACCGGGCGGGTGAGGGTGTGTAAAGGCTCGCAGAGAGAGAAGTTGCCCAGCCCCTCCCATCCCATGAACCACAAAGCAAAACTCCACCCATTTTGCCCTGAAATACACAGCAAAAGGGCGTACATTAGGCGAAGAGGGTTAGGGAGGACGGATGCAGGCTCTCATTGCCGCCATTGCCGCACTCGCAGGCATCGTTTTGGGCTTCTGGATGCGCGCCCACTCCACCAAAGCGGAGAAGGCCCTCCTGGAGCAGCGCAATAACGAATTGGCTGCCGCACTCAACTCCGCGCAAAGCCAGTTGCAGCAGGCGCAGGCCGAGTCCGCCACGCGCGCCGGTTTCGAGTCGCTCGCCGTCGAGCGCGAAAAGTCCATCGGTCAACTGACCGATGAGAAAAGCCGCCTCGGCCGCGAATTGCAGGCAAAGAGCGATGAAGCAGCTCAGGCTGCGGCAACCATTGCAGAACTGAATGCAAAGCTCGCCAATGAACAGAAAAATCTGACCGATAAGCTGGCCCTGCTCGACACCGCCAAACAGACCCTCGCCAATCAGTTCCAGACCCTCGCCACCGAAATCCTCGAACAGAAGTCGAAGTCCTTCTCTGAAGCCAGCCAGAAAGAACTCCAGCCGCTGCTCGCCCCCCTCCGTACGCAGATTGAAGATTTCCGCAAGAAAGTTGAAGAAGCGCAATCAGATTCCAAAACCGGCGTCACGAAGCTTGAAACCCTCATCGGCACACTCAACGGACTCAATCAGCAATTGTCTGAAGATGCGCGCAACCTGACCACCGCGCTGCGCGGCTCGTCCAAGGCGCAGGGCGACTGGGGCGAATTCATCCTCCGCGACCTGCTTGAAAAAGCCGGCCTCCGCGAAGGCGAGCAGTACAGCTTCCAGCAGACCTTCACCGGGATCGCAAGCGATGACGGCGACCGGGCAAAATCCGTCCGCACCGACGTCATGCTTTTCCTGCCCGGCGGACGCAATCTCATCATTGACTCAAAAGTCTCTCTCAATGCCTACACTGACTCAGTGAATGCGGAGAGCGACGAAGCCCGCAAAGCCGCGCTCAAGCAGCACATCAACAGCGTGCGCACGCACATCACAGGTCTTTCCAAAGCCGGTTATCATCGCCTTCCAGGCGTTGAAGCGCCGGACTTTGTCGTGATGTTTGTGCCCGTCGAGCCGGCCTTCCTGATTGCCCTGCAGAATGACGCAGCACTCTGGGCGTATGCCTACGAGCAGGGAATCCTGCTCGTCGGGCCAACTACTCTGCTGTACATCATTCGTATCATCAACGTCCTCTGGCAGCAGGAAGCCCAGGCGCGCAATGTGAAGGAAGTCATGGTTCGCGGCGCCGAGTTATACGAAAAGTTCGTCGGATTCGTCACCGATCTTGAAGAAGTGGGCAAAGGCCTGCGCCGCGCCGACCAGAGTTATGCCGATGCCATGAAGAAGCTCATCGAGGGCCGCGGCAACCTCGTTCGTCGAGTCGAAATGCTCAAGCAACTCGGCATCCGCACCGCCAAGTCGATCCCGCCCAGCCTGCTCGATCGCGCTGGCATCGACGAGCCGGAACTCGCCCTGGCCGCCGAAGCCGAAGACACCCCGAACGAGTTGAACTAACTCCGCGAACCCCGCGAACTGGCGCGCAGCGCCGCTAACTCCGCGAATCCCGCTAACTCCGCTAACCCGCCAGTCCCGCGAACGTCTCCCGCAGCCGCCGCCACGTTGTCGGCAGGTCTTCGGGCAGCACGCGCGTCTCGCCAATCGTCGTCATAAAGTTCGTATCGCCTGCCCAGCGCGGCAGCGCATGCAGGTGCAGGTGTCCGGCTACGCCCGCGCCGCCGGCCCGGCCCAGGTTCATGCCAAAATTCAGGCCCTGCGGACGGTAAAGCTTCTCCAGCGCGCGCTCGGTCAGTTGCGCCATGTCCATCATTTCGTGCGCCGCGTTCGTCGGCAGCGCGGCCAGCCGGTCCAGATGCGCATAGGGCAGCACCATCACGTGCCCCGAGGTGTACGGGTAGGCATTCAGGCAGATGTAGCAATACTTTGCGCGCTTCACCAGCCCGCCCGCTGCCTCCGCCTCGTCCGCGCTCATGCCATGCTCAATCGCGTAATCGACACTCGCCACCAGATTGCAGAACACGCACCCCGTATCGCCTGGCCATGCAGCCAGGCTGGCGGGAACGCCGGGGCGCGTAGCCTCATCGGCCGTCGTGACATACGTGAAGCGCCAGGGAGTCCAGAGATGGTCCATGCAAGCTATCCCGTCGGCAATCAGTATAGAGCGTAGGCCCAGCCGGCCTGTGTCTGCCGGCCCGCAGCGTCCCGGCTGCATCCAGCCCCTCTGCGGTCGCGCGCGAAACGAGATAAGTCCAGCCGCAGACGAAACCATCGCCCCGGCTCTTCTTCCGATCTTCGTTTATGACGGCATCTTCATGGGCAATGCCGCGCCCATCTCGGCTTGTTTCATTGACGCTGCAAAGCGTCGATTGCTACACTGGGAAACGTAGCTCTCTGCGCGGATTCCAGCAGCGGGCTGCGGCCGCCCTCCCGCCAGCCGATGCGCGCCTGGTGATTTCCAAGGAGACGAGTCGCTTCTCACGCCAGCCTCGCTGGCCGGGAAGATTGTCTCTGCAGGAATTGCACGGTCACACGGTCACGGCGCGGCGAGCAGGCCTCTGGCATCCGCGGCACACGCGACGCAGGTGCCAAACCGGCGACGCGCATTTCCGTCGCCAGTGTAAGGAATCCCGGAGCTGTTAGCCATGGCAAACGTCCTCAATCCCGAACCCGAGAGCATAACCCTGAACACCGAACTCGAAACGCCCACCCTCGAACCTGCGACGGAGCTTGAGCAGCCGTCGTCCGAATCCACGTCCAACCCCGAGACCGCCGAAGTTGTCGCAGCTGTCGAACCGCCTGCGCTGGACGCCGATGCCCCAACCCAACCCGCAGTAGAGACGCCCGAGCCCGTGGCCGCTGCATCCGTGACCGAATCAGCGCCGGTCGCCGAGCATGCTGAGCACGGCCTGGACTCCCATGAAGATTTCTCCGCCGCGCTAGAGGCCTTCGAGCGTGAGCAGGCTGCTGAAGCAGCTGCCGTCGAGGCGTATGGCGACAAGGTTGTCACCGGTACGGTGCTCAAGCAGACTGAGAAGAACCTGGTTGTCGATGTGGGCCTCAAGTCTGAGGGGATGGTGCCGCTCGAACAGGTCGTGGACCACACCGGCGCCGTCAAATTCCAGCCCGGTGACACCATCGACGTGGTCATCGAGCGCGAGGAGCCCGAAGGCGGATACCTCGTCAGCTATGAGAAGGCCCAGCGCCTGCGCGTGTGGGACGTGATCGAAAAGGCCGCGGCAGAGAAGACTCCCGTCATCGGCACCGTGGTCAGCCGCGTCAAGGGCGGCCTCACCGTCGATATCGGCATGAAGGCATTCCTCCCCGGCTCGCAGCTTGAGATTCGCCCCGTCCGGAATCTCGACGGCTACCTCGGCCAGCAGATTGAAGTCCGCGTCATCAAGCTCAACAAGAAGCGCGGAAACGTCGTCGTCAGCCGCAAGGAAATTCTCGAGGAAGAGCAGAACGCCAAGAAGTCGCTGACCATCGAGCACCTCGGCGAGGGCGCGGTCCTCACCGGCATCGTCAAGAACCTCACTGATTACGGCGCGTTCGTTGACCTCGGCGGCATCGATGGCCTGCTCCACATCACCGACATGAGCTGGGGCCGCCTCACGCATCCCCGCGATCTGGTCAACGTCGGCGACGAAATCCAGGTCAAGGTGCTCAAGTTCGACAAGGACAAGCAGCGCGTATCGCTCGGCTTCAAGCAGTTGACGCCCGATCCGTGGCTTGACGCCACCGAGCGCTACCCCGTGAGCGCGCACGTCCATGGCCGCGTTCTTTCGGTTACGGATTACGGCGCGTTCGTCGAGCTGGAGCAGGGCATCGAGGGCCTCGTTCACCTCTCGGAGATGACCTGGTCCAAGCGCCTCAAGCATCCCTCCAAGCTGGTCAAGCCCGGCGACGAAGTGGACACCGTGGTTCTCAGCGTCAATCCCGCTGACCGTCGCATTTCGCTCGGCATGAAGCAGCTCCTTGAGAACCCGTGGGAAAACCTCACCGAGCGCTACCCGGCCGGCACTGTGGTCGAGGGCCGCGTGCGCAACCTCACCGACTTCGGCGCCTTCATTGAGATTGAAGACGGCATCGACGGTCTGGTTCACGTCTCGAACCTCAGTTGGACCAAGCGCGTCAAGCATCCCTCTGAAGTGGTGAAGAAGGGCGAAAAGGTCAAGGCAGTCGTCCTTGGCGTCGAGCCCCAGAATCGCCGCCTCTCGCTCGGCATCAAGCAGCTCCAGCCCGACGTCTGGGAGAGCTTCTTCGCCGCGCATCGCGTCGGCGATGTCGTCCACGGCAAGGTTCTTCGCACGGCGCAGTTCGGCGCCTTCGTTGAAATCGCCGAGGGCGTTGAGGGCCTCTGCCACGTCTCCGAGGCTGTGGACGATGGCGGCGCATCCATCAAGCTCGAACAAGGCCAGGAGCACGAGTTCAAGATCATCAAGATCAACGTGGAAGAGAAGAAGGTGGGCCTCAGTCTGCGCTCGATTGGCCATGAGGCCAGCCGTGCCACAGTCGAGAGCTACAAGGCACCCGTCTCCAGCTCCACCACCACCCTTGGCGATCTCATCAACTGGAAGAGCGAGCGCTAACCCCGCCCGCTCCCGTAAGCCACAACGGCCACCCGCAAGGGTGGCCGTTGTGTTTTCAGGTCAGCCGTTCACGCCGTCATCCGCGCTCGATTGCGAGGGCTTTTTCCGCGTCTCGTCCCGTGCTCTGGCGAGACGCGGTGAGCTAACCCCGCCAACTCCGCCAACCCCGCCAATTCCGCTATCCCGCCAACCCGTCCGTCCGCCGCGCCGCTCCCGCCAGCACCACCACAATCCCCAGCGACGCCAGCACGCACAGCAGCGCAAACAGAAACGCGCTCGCATACCCGAACGCCCCAATCACCGCGCCCGCGGTCGGACCCACCAGAAAGAACGACACATCCGAGAAGCCCGTGTAGACGCCCAGCGCCGTGCCGCGATTGAACTCCGGCACGCGCTTCACCGCCTCCACGCCCAGGGCAGGGAAGACCAGCGAAAAGCCAAACCCCGTCAGCCCCGCGCCCGTAAAAGCCGTCCACGGCGAGTGCGCCAGCCACATCATCGCCACGCCCGCGGTCTCCACCGCCAGGCACGTCATCGCCACCGGAAAGCCCCCGAAGCGGTTGATCGTCTGGATAAAGGAAAGCCGCGCCACAATAAACGCCACGCCAAACGAGGTCAGGCACAGCGCCGCTCCGCCCCAGTGGCGGCTGGCGTAAAAGAGCGTCACAAACGTAGCCAGCACGCTGTAACCCACGCCGCCCATCGCCAGCCCCATGCCATGCGGCATCACGCGCCCCAGCACGGCGCGAAAGGGCAGATGCTCACCCGGCGCTACCGGCAACGGCCGCTTGGCGCTGGCCAGCAGCAGGCTCACCCCGGCCAGCACAATCGTCAGCAGCCCAATGGAGCCCAGGCCCCAGTGCTGCTCCATCACCACGCCCAGCGGAGCGCCAAGCGCCAGCCCGCCATACGTGCTGATGCCGTTGTATGAAATCACCTTCGCCGTGTGTTCCGGTCCGGCCGCGGTAATGCCCCACAGGGTCGCGCCGGTCGAGCCCAGGCTCTCGCCCACGCCCAGCGCCAGCCGACTGGCGATCAGCGCCGCCAGGCTCAGCCAGAGGGGATTCCGATGCAGCATGGCCGCAAACAGCAGCAGCGCTCCGCTGGCCAGGCATGCGCCCATCCCCCATTCCACTGACACTTTAGCCCCTGCGTGGTCGCTGATGCGTCCCGCCCACGGCCTGCTCAAAAACGTGGCAATGTACTGGATGCTGATCACCGAGCCCGCCAGCGCCGCGCTGTAGCCCATCCGCAAATGCACATACGCCGGCAGAATCGCCAGCGGCAGCCCGATCGACAAATAGCAGACAAGCGTGAAGTAGGTGAAGCTGACAATCTGCCACGCCCCGCTCTGCGAGGCATTGGATGCGGGACTGGATGAGCTTTCCGTGACGGATGTGTCCATGCTCTAGGGGCGAAACAATCGGACAGGTGGGACTACGCTCCAGTATACCGAAGCCATGGTGCGCCACCCGCGTCGTCTCTGCTCATGGCAGCGGGCCTGTTTGAAGGGTACGGCCTTCAAAGGCTGCGGAAAACTCGCCGCTGGTAAAGTCTTGTGTCAGGCACGAGTTTACTCGTGCCATAAATGGCGTAAAACAGCATGGCCTTCAGGCCCTGCGGTTCCTTGCATTCTCGTTTGGGATACTTCTCGCGCGTTCTTCCGCAGCCCCTTCAGCCCCGGAAAGAGCAACCCTTCTCATTCCGCCGCGGCGTTTGCTGGCAGCGGCGCGCCTGTTGTCCTCCTGCGCCAGATCAGAATCAGCGATTCTGCCGCGCTGAAGGCAATCGGCCCCAGAATCAGCCCGCTCACGCCAAAGAGAAAGACGCCG
>JAJYBT010000116.1 GCA_021778875.1 Acidobacteriota bacterium
GCTGCGCGGGTTCGGCGCTGATGGAGAGGCCTGCGGGGAGCGCGGCGGCGAGGTCGGTGAGCGGCTGGCCGGGGCGCGAGGCGACGATGAGCGGAGCGACGAAGGGGATTTCCGCACCGCGATGCCATTGGCGGAGGCCGTGGAAGGAGTCGGCGCCCATGAGGCAGAAGAGCGTGCCGCCGCCGGGGAGTTCGGCGCGCAGACGCTCGAGGGTGTCGATGGTGAAGTTGGGCCTGCCGGTGGGGGTGGGTGCGTCCACGAGCGAGACGGCAAAGGCGGGCTCGTTGGCGATGGCGAGGCGGGTCATGGCGACGCGGTCGGCAAAACTGGCGGTGGAGCCGTGAGGCTTGAGCGGCTGTGCGCCGACGGGCGCGAAGAGCACGGAGTCAAGCTGGAGCGCGTCGCGCGCGGCGCGGGCCACGGCGAGATGGCCGCGATGGGGCGGGTCAAAACTGCCTCCGAAAAAGGCTACGCGACTGCCCTGGATTGCCGGATCGGCCATGGAGTCATGGTAATGCCCGCGGGGTGATGCATTAGCATCGTAGACAATATGATGCGTTATTTGATTGCCGTTCTTGCGCTGGCGGGCGTGGTGGTTTCCGGGCTGGCGTTGCAGGTTCACTACTCGACCAAGACGGAGCCGTGCTCGATTAACGAGCACTGGGACTGCGGAGTGGTGAATCACAGTCCATTTGCCATGATTGGGCCGGCGCCGGTGGCGGCGATTGGGATTGCGGGCTACCTGCTGCTGGCGGGGCTGGCGCTGCTGGGATGGCGCTTCATGCTGACGGTGATGGCGTTTGCGGCGTTCTGCTTTGCGCTGCGGCTGACGTTTATCGAAGAGTTCGACCTGGGCGTGTGGTGCCTGTACTGCGTGATTTCGCAGGGGATTATTGCGCTGATCATGCTGCTGAGCGTGGGCTGGCTGGGGGCGGAGCATTGGACGCTGAAGCGGGGGGCGAAGCGGCGGGCGTGAGGCGCGAAATCCTCGGGCGCGAAAATCCGGAGCTTATGCACACGGCAGGGCCGCTGAAAGCTGCCTAAGTCAGGACCGGGCAAATGGCTGATGATGAAAAAGTCGGTAAGCCTTGGCGCGCTGATGAACTTGATGCCATCATCGCTGACTATTTCGCCATGCTCGCCGATGACCTTGCTGCCAAGCGCTATGTCAAGTCGAGGCATAGTGCGGCTCTGATGGCGGAAATTGGCCGCACGCACAAGTCCATCGAATTCAAACACCAGAACATTTCGGCTGTGCTTGACGAGTTAGGCCTTCCATGGATTCCTGGATATATTCCCAAGCGCAACTATCAGGTCGCGATATTCGGCGCGATTGAAAGATATCTCGCGCGTCACCCGGAAGTTCTGACCTTCACTCCGGCTTCGCCACAGCGAGTCGATACAGCAACGGCGATTTTTGTTGACCCACCAGCGCGCGAGACATCCGATAAGAGAGAGATACCTGAGCCGCTGCAAAGGCTGGTGCGCAAGTTCGACCCCGTTGAGCGGGATCATCGCAATCGCGCACTGGGAAAAGCTGGTGAGGCTTTCGTCGTGGATGTTGAGCGCCAAAAACTCGCTCTAGCAAACCGTGAGGACCTGTCGCGAAAAGTCAAATGGGTGGCTGCAGAAGATGGGGACGGAGCTGGCTACGATGTGTTTTCGTTCGATCCGCGCGGTCGCGAGCGTCTTATCGAGGTCAAGACTACGAATGGCGCCGCGCGGACTCCGTTCTTCCTGAGCCGAAACGAGA
Organism: Acidobacteriota bacterium; assembly: GCA_021778875.1. Next base: position 1,754 of record JAJYBT010000116.1, read on the forward strand.
GCGAACTAGCAATGGAGCGCCCGGAAGACTGGTGTATTTACCGAGTACACATGTTCGCGAGGCAGCCGCGCATCTTTACCATAGTTCCGCCGCTCGAAGGCGTAGTTCATCTCAGGCCGGAGACATGGCGGGCATCATTTTGAGCTCATTCTCCCGCACCTAGCCAATCTGAGTTAGCGGGTCTTCGGCGTATCGGCTGATAAACTTGGACTGATTGCATGTTCAGGGACCGATACGCGCGGTGGATGTATGAGTGGGAGACGCGGCTGACGACACGCGATGAGAATCGCGTGGTGCGGCCGCTGGAGTGGGGCTTTGAGTGGATTGCGCCTTTTCTTGAGGCGCATGGCTTTGGCTCTGCTGTTCCCTGCCCTGAGAACGTGCGCGACGATGCGGCGGCCGAACTGGCCATGGTGCGCATCAACCAATTGCTGATTCGCAACAGCGACAGGTTTTTCGGTTACGAGCGGCCTGCGGACTTCCGGCTGGAGGAGCGGCATCCGGAGCTTTTCCCGACGAACGTGCGGGCGGAGACGCTGGCCCGGGACGCTGCGCTCAAGCAGCAGGCGGCGGAGGGAAAGATTCCGCGGGCGCAGTTTTTGCGTTTCACGTCGCCGGAGCGGACGCAGTATCCGGAGAACGATCTGGTGAATGCGCGGTGGTATCCCGCGCCAGCGCATAAGGACGGCTTGCGGCCGAAGCAGGCGATTGTGGTGCTGCCGCAGTGGAACGCGGACGCCTTCAGCCATAACGCGCTGTGCGCGATTTTCAACCGCATGGGGATTTCGGCGCTGCGGCTTTCGAAGCCGTATCACGACATTCGCAGGCCGAGCGAGCTGGAGCGCTCAGACTATGCGGTGAGCGCGAACGTGGGGCGGACGCTTTCAGCGTGCAGGCAGGCGGTGGTGGATATCCGCTGCTGCGTGGACTGGCTGGAGGAGCAGGGCTACGAGCACTTTGGCGTGCTGGGGACGAGCCTTGGCTCCTGCTACGCGTACCTGGCGAGCGCGCACGACAAGCGGCTGCGGGTGAATGCGTTCAACCATGCTTCGACGTCGTTTGGCGATGTGGTGTGGGCGGGGCAGAGCACGCGGCATATCCAGAAGGCGCTGAAGGACGCGGGACTGACGCAGGAGCGGATACGCGCGCTGTGGGCGGCGATCAGCCCGGTGAGCTACTTTGAGAAGATCATGAGCGCGGAGGCGGGCGGCTCGCAGAAGCAGGCGCTGCTGGTGTATTCCGACTATGACCTGACGTTTCCGCGGGAGTACTCGCTGCAGGTGATTCAGGCGTTTGAGCGCGTGGGGCTGAAGTTTGAGAAGCGCGTGCTGCCGTGCGGCCACTACACCACGGGCGAGACGCCGTTCCAATACATGGACGGGTGGTTCATGGGCTCGTTTGTGTACCGGGCGTTCAAGGCGCTGCGGGCGGAGAAGGCGGCTGTGTGCGAGGTGGCGCGGCCGGAGGAAGCTGTTTCCGATTAGAACCGGACCCGCCGATGCGGCGGCGCACTGCGCCGCTTTGGTTTTTCCGGCGGGCGTTCCCAATGTTGCTGCCACTCGTCACTCCTCGAACCGGGAAAAAACGGGTTCCCGGCGCCCCCGCCCGGGTGGTGCGAACCGGCCCTAATGCGAAACATCGACGGGGGTGACATCGGTTCCTGTTTGTCTGAACTCGAATCGCAGGACCCAGACGCTCGCGATGGCCTGGCCGCCCACTTGCGCAGGCTTGAACCTCCATTGGCGAGCCGCTTCGAGGGCTACTCTGCCGAAATACCTGCTTGGCCCAGCCGATTCGAACGTGGCGTCTGAAACATTGCCCTTGGGATCGACGCTGACTCGTATCTCCACGGCGACCGTGCCTCGAATGGACTCCCTTGCACTGGGCAGTACGTCGGGCAGAACGCGCTGCGCAACCGCACCCTCCATCCTGACTCCCCTGGGGGGTTCCGTGACGGGACCGGACGCCTGCGGCGGGCTTGCCGCAGGCAAGGATGCCTGACTTTTGTGCGAGCGCATTTGCAGTGCGACGATGAAACCAAGCAGCGCGAGTACGGCAACGATCATTACCGTCCCGCGCAGTTTGGCTGGCACCGCTTTGCGCGGCTCGCGGGCCGTGTCGGGAAGAGGCTGCGTCGTGCCGGGAGCGGCAGGAAGAGGCTGCGCCGGCGCGAGACGAGCCTTGACATCGGCGACGGTGCATCGGCGCGCGGGGTCATGCTGGAGACACCGCCGCGCAATGCCTGCAAAGGGCTCTGGAATGGACTCCGGCACAACCAGTTCCCTGTGTGTGGGGCTTCGCCATAGCGGCGGATGCTGGGTGAGCGCTTCGACGATAGTGACGCCCAGCGACCAGATATCCGCAGCCGGGGAGATCGTTCCGGCGGCGACTTCCGGCGCGTCATAGACACTTGGCGCGGTAGCTTCACTGCCTCGCTCGCCCGCAGCACACAGGCCGTCCCCGGAGAGCTTCAACTGATTATCGACGACCAGGATGTTCGACGGCTTCAGGTGACCATGCACCAGACCCTTTCCATGAAGATAGCCGAGCGCATTGAGGACTGGATCGAGCATCTCTTTGGTTTCGTCGGGAGTGAGGGCCCGCTCCGGAAGAATCCCGGCGAGAACTTCGTCGGCCAATTCTGTCACCGCGTAGAGGAGCGTGGCACCGTCGATCCGGCAATGTCCGGTGTCCAACAGGCGCATCAGGTGGGGATGCGGAAGGTTCCTTGCCAGCGCCCAGCCTGCCATGCGTGCCTCCGCGTCCGCGCCATCCGCAGGAATCAACTTGATGGCGGCCTTCTGCGGTGGGTGGCCCGGCAGTTCCGTCAGGAAGACATCACTCCGCGCAGAGCCGCCCAGCCATTGCAGGAGGGTCAATCTTCCATCAATGACGAGCCCGACCCAATCACCGCGATTTGCCGCTGTGTTCATGGTCGAAGACATTTTACGCGAGCACCGGAAGAAGCCAAGCGCGAGGTGGCGCTGCCGTAGGAAGCGGCGGAAGAAAGGTGAACCGCAGGGCCTGAAGGCCACGATGATTTCAGGGCACTTACGTCACGAGTAAACTCGTGCCCTGACACGGGCGTCAACGCAGCGCATTCAAATTCAGGCGCAGGAGTTTTGCGGGGTCGAGGTAGGCGCCCTGCCAGCGGACGGCCCAGTGCAGGTGGGGCCCGGTGACGCGGCCGGTGGCTCCGCTGAGGCCGAGGAGCTGGCCTTTGGCGACATGCTGGCCTTCGTGGACGCTGAAGCGGCTCATGTGCATGGAGAGCGTGTAGAGGCCGAGGCCGTGGTCGAGGATGACGCAGTTGCCCTCATAGTAGAGCGGGCGGGCGAGGACGACGACTCCGGCATTGGCGGCGCGGACGGGCGTGCCGGGGCGGGCGCGGAAATCCATTCCTTTATGAATGCTGGCCAGTTCGCCGTTGAAGAGGCGGCGCGTGCCGAAGCTGTCAGTGGGCGCGGCGCGAACGGGCGCGCGAAAGCTGCCGAGCCAGAGGGGCGTAGCGGCGCTGGCGGCGAATACCCTCGCCTTGAGCTGCTGCTCGGCCTGGATTTGCTTGAGCGCATCGGGGCCGGGCTCGACGAAGCGGGGCGGGACGGTGAGCGTGGTGGTGCGGTAGCGGGCGGGATGGATTTCGATGGTGCGGACGATGTCGGACGTGCTGCCTGAGGCGAGGGTGAGGTGGATTGTGAGGTGCGAGGGTCCGGCGGGGGCTTCGACATCGACGCCGGCGAGCGCGAGCCATGAGTGGCCGTCGCGGCTGGGGAAGAATTCGAGCTTGCGGCCGAGCCACTCGCCGGTGACGCGAGCGGAATCATCCGCGAGGTTGAGGCGGATCAGCTCAGGAGAACCGGCCTGGACGGTTGCGGGTGTGAGGATGACCCGCTCAATCCTGCTGGGCGCAAGTGCGGATGCGGGAATGGCGCAAGCCACCAGAGAGAGCAACGCCAGGAGCCGCGAAGAACGAGAGCCGGTCATGCGTTCAGCATAACCGGCTCCGGTTGCGGGGAGGGCTGCGTGCGGCTTAATGGGGTCCGTGTGCTGCGTTGTGTTTTTCGCGGTAGATCTGGCGGCTGGCGCCATTCTGCTCGCGGTTAATCTGGCGGCGCTGCTGTCCGGTGAGGGATCCACCGTTGGCGGCGCGGTCGGCGGCGACCTGGCGATTGATGTTCTGCTGGTGATTTTCGGCGTGGGCCGCTTCGCCGGCGGTCATGGAGCCGCTGCGGATGCCATTGGCAATGCGCTGCTGCTGGTTGGCGCGGCGCTGGCCGACCTGATTGTCGCCGTAGTGCGCCTGGGCGGCGTTGTGCTTGTCAGCATAGATGGAGTGGCTGATGTTGTTTTGCTGGCGGTTGACGCGCTGGCGCTCCTGCGGGGTGAGCGCGCCACCGTTTGCGGTGCGGTCGGTGCGGATTTCGCGGTTGACGTTGGTTTCGCGCGATTCGATGCGCTTGGTTTCTCCGGCGGTAAGCTGGCCGGACTGGACGCCGTTGGCGATGCGGTCCTGCTGGTTATCGCGGCGGTTGTGGATGGTGGCGGGGTTGGCCGCGGGCTGCGCGGGGGCGGGCTGCTGTGCGAAGGCCGGGGCAACCAGGGCTGCTGCGGCGAACAAGATGAGCGTCCTGTGCATGAAACTCCTCCAGAAATTTCGTTGTTGTGATGATTGGCCTCTCGGCCCACGTTGAGTCATAACCCCCGAGGCGGGCGGAAAGTTGCGAAATTCCGAATTTTTTAGTTGTCATGGGTTTACGCGCGCCATCTTAATAGGTGCATGGCTTCCCCGTTTTTGCGTCGAGATCTTGTTGTTCGGCTTGCGTTCCTGCTGGCTTTTGCTGCCGGGTTGGTTGCGGTGCCGGTATTCGGGCAGGCCTTGCAGGCGGCTTCGGCGGAGCATCGGAAGCCGGTGCTGGTGGAGCTGTTCACGTCAGAGGGCTGCTCGGATTGCCCGCCGGCGGATGAGCTGCTGGCGCGGCTGGATGCGACGCAGTTTGTGCCAGAGGCTCAGGCGATTGTGCTGAGCGAGCATGTGACGTACTGGAACCACGGGGGGTGGAATGATCCGTTCTCGATGCAGAGTTTCGATGAGCGGCAGCAGGCGTATGTGTACCGGTTCCGGCTCCAGGGGAGTTATACGCCGCAGGTGGTGGTGGATGGCGCGGCGCAGCTTGTGGGCAACGATCCCGGGGCGCTGACGCAGGCTGTGACGAGCGCCGCGAGCGCGCCGAAGCAGCCGCTTGCGATTGCCGATGCGAGCTGGGAAGGCACGAGCGTGCGCTTTGCCGTGCATGGGACGGCGGATCCGGGCGCAAGGCTGGAGGCGGCGCTGGCCGAGGATGCCACGCGGAGCGAGGTATCGCGCGGGGAGAACGCCGGGCGGACGCTGCATCATGTAGCCGTTGTGCGGGTTCTAAAGGAGTTTGGCACAAACGCGATGGACGGGCGGCCGCTGGAGGTGGGCGG
>JAJYBT010000117.1 GCA_021778875.1 Acidobacteriota bacterium
TTTGATCGAGCTCTTCAATATTCATTCCACGGCCCACCTTTCAAGTTGCGCCAGCATCTGTTCGCCAGTGACCTCGCCGGCGACTTCGCCGTCAGACAGCACAACCGGCGCGCGGCTGCAGGCGCCAACGCAGCGGGCGGTCATCAGGCTGATCTGACCATCCGGCGTGGTGTGTCCGGGAGATATGCCCAGATGTATTGCCGCCTCGGCGATCAGTTTGTCTGTTCCCTTGATGTAGCAGGCCGTTCCAGTGCAGATGGTCATGGTGTGTTTGCCGGGCGGCTTCAGGCTGAAGTAGTGGTAGAAGGTCACCACTCCATAGGCCTGGCTGAGCGGCACGCGCAGCGAGCGGGCAACAAAACGGATCGAGTCGTCATCCAGATAGCCGAAGGCAGATTGCACGGTGTGCAGAGTTTCGATGAGCGCATGGCGTGCAAAGCCATTCTTGCGCATGGTGCCGTTGACAATCTTCCATCGGTTGTCGTCGCTTGGCAGCGGCGGGGGGGTGAATGTAGTCACAATGCCTCCCTGATTGCCTGCGTCAGTTGCACAGTGATTGTGCAGTCTTTTGCGGCTCGTGTCTAGCTATGTTGTACGCGGAAAGTCTTTTGTTCTCCGTGACAACTGTCACGATGACTCGTATTCTGCGTCATTCCGCGAAGTGATGAGCGCCACTTCGTAAAAAGGGATTTTTACCGGCGGTTATGGACGACGTACAGCAGCGCAGCAGGGTCCGAGGAGGGCGTTAGCCGAGGGAAGGCAGACGGTCAGAGATGCCGAAGAGAAATATGAGCCCGATGCCGCAACTGTAGATGGCGCCGGTCCACGCGATGGCGTGGTAGAAGCGAGGATGATGGCCGCTGGCCTTGAACGCACCACCCATTGAAGCGGTCATCAGCGCATTCATGGCTACGAGCCCCACGGCAAATGAAGCTAGACCCATCAAACCGCGCGACGTTCCGCCCAGGTTGGCGGTAAGGAAAAACAACGCAAGCTGGCTTGGCGTTTCCGCACCTACGCCGTGCAGAACTCCGATAAGAAAGACCGACTTGCCGTTGTACATCCACTGGAATCGCTCAGGCTTTGGCGCATCGGGGTTCCACATGCGGCGCATCTTCCAGGCGAGCCAGAGCGCGCCGTTCACGGCGATGGCCAGGCGGCTTTCAATGCGCCCGTGACTATGTCCATGCGCGTCCTTGCGCAGGATTCCAGCCACAACTCCGAGACCGAGCACGATGAGAGTGAGCCCGATAAGCCGCTCAGTCCAGTGGTCGATGCCCTCAGGGAGGCCCAAGTGCAGTTGCAGCACTGCGACGCCGAGCGCAGCCACGGTGAAAGCGTGGCCCAGGGCATAGGTCATGCCTAACCGCAATCCGCTCCGCAAGTTTCGTTGCACGGCTGTGATGTCAGAGATGGCGGCGAGATGGTCGTAGTCAAAGCCATGGCGCAGGCCCAGCAGAAGGCAGGAACCCAGCGCGGCATCGAGTTTCCAGTCACCGAAAATCGGGGTCACGATGCACAGTATAGTGCAGAAGGATGCCGTCCGGCGTGTCGCGGCTCACTGCATCCATGGGCCACCGGCAAGCTAGCGCCGCCGCTCCTGCGGTCTGCAGGGGAGAACCTATTGATTTGACACCGGCTGCGACGTGCTGGCCTTTTGGCCTGGAGCAAGCCGGACCTGGTAGTCGTGGTAGTCGATGGTTATGATCGTCTTGCCAAACAGAGACGTATTGGAAACGGCCCGGGCATGAGTTGCCTGCGCGAATCCGCTTATGAGGGCGTACTGGCGCATCATCTGCGTGCGCCCGGAGAAGATGGATGCGCTTCTGGAAGACGTTCCGCGAATCTGAACGATGGAATAGTCCTTCGCGTCAACCCACAGCGTTCCTTCGATGAGATACGGAGTCTTTCGTTTTGGAATCAGGTCGAGAACGAGGCAGTCTTTTCCAGCCACGTGCTGGATTCCGTTGCCTTCGAGCTTCATCTCGTAATTGGACGAGGTAATCCACGCGCCCTCTCGATTGTCGGGCAAATTCAATTTCTTTTCATTGTCAAGAATTGCGCCCAGCACCAGGTTGCGTATGATCGCCGATCCGCTCTGCGAGAGGATGGTGTAATTTTTCCCCGTGGTCTTTTCGTAGTCAGTCTTCACTTTCATCTCGGCCACGGGATGGACCTCGTCGTTGTTTCTGTAGACGGCATAGTTCTCGATGTCGGTGTATCCCGCGATATTGTCCAGCCGGGCCTTGACCGACGCATCAATGTGCTGAATGACTGATGCGGCATCGAGCTGCTGCGCTGGCAGCGTGTCTGTTCCAAGACTGGCGAGAAGAGTAGCAAGCACAGCGCCGAGCACCAGACCATATCGTCGAATCACTCTCAAACTCCTCACAAAAGGGTTGTCTTTAGATTAAGCCCTCCAGCGCGAGATGGTCTTGTCAAACGGCGTTGCGATTCCGTTGTGCCGATGGAGGTCATGTCCATGCGCTATGCTGGTCTGCGGTATCAGGAGCATGCTGTGACGGGGAACGTCCATCCAGAACGAGGGCCGCGCGAAGTGGTGCGGCGCGGCGCGCAGGTGCGTGGCGTGGTGCAGGGCGTGGGCTTCAGGCCGTTTGTCTACAGGCTCGCCACAGAGGAGGCACTCACTGGATTCATCGGCAACGACCCCGCCGGAGTAACCCTTGAGGTGGAAGGTCCGGCAGCGCGCGTTGAGATTTTCTTGCAGCGGCTGCGCCTGGAATCGCCGCCGCTGGCGCGCATCGACTCAATTGATATACGGGAGTTGGCGGTCTTCGGCGAGACAGGGTTCCGCATTATTTCCAGCCTGGTCACGGGGGATGTAAACACGGGCATCCCTGCGGATGCAGCAACCTGCGCGGATTGCCTGCGCGAGCTGCTCGACCCCGCGGATCGCCGCTTTCGGTATCCGTTTATCAACTGCACCAATTGTGGCCCGCGCTTTACGATCACGCGACGAATTCCATACGACCGTCCGCAAACATCGATGGCCACCTTTCGCATGTGCGCAATCTGTCAGCGGGAATACGACGACCCGGCGAACAGGCGCTTCCACGCGCAACCGAATGCCTGCTGGAACTGTGGTCCGCGTGTGAGTCTTGTAGCGCCTGACGGCTCGGCGATTCGCAGCGAAGATGCTGTTGCAGAAACTGTGGAGCGGCTGCTTGGGGGACAGATCATCGCCATCAAAGGAATTGGCGGCTTCCACCTGAGCGTGGACGCGACAAATGAGGCAGCGGTGATGCGGCTCAGAGAGCGCAAACGCCGCTTTGGAAAGCCGCTGGCAATCATGGTGAAAGATATGAACGCGGCGCGGGAAATATGTACGCTGTCGGATGAGGAAGTGGCCCTTATGCACACGCCGGCGCGGCCGATTGTGCTGGCGCAGTCGCGTGCCGGCAACGGCGTTGCACCTGCAGTTGTGCCTGGGGCGCGGTGGCTCGGTATCTTTCTGCCGTATGCACCGCTGCAGCATCTGCTCTTTGCCGATGCTCGTGTTCGCTCGCTGGTAATGACTTCAGCAAATCTTAGCGAGGAGCCGATTGCAATCGACAATGAAGAAGCGCTTGAGCGCCTTGGCGGCATCGCAGATGCCTTCCTGATGCATGATCGCGAGATTCTACAGCGTTGTGACGACTCGGTGATGTCCGTGGTGGATGGAGCGCCGCAGTTGATCCGCAGAGCGCGTGGCTTTGTGCCGCTCGGTGTGGCGCTGCCGGTGGATTCACCTCCGCTGCTGGCTGTCGGCGGGCACCTGAAGAATGTGTTTGCACTGGCGCGCGGACGGTTTGCCTATCAGAGTCAGCACCTGGGAGATCTGGAGAATCTGGCGGGCCTCGCGTTCTTCAAGGAGTCGCTCGATCACCTGATGCGTACGTTTGAGATTACGCCAGAGACTGTTGTGCATGATATGCATCCCGGCTATCTTTCCACGTCATGGGCAAGGGAGTATACGCATGAGCGGGGCCTTCGGCTGGTTGCTGTTCAGCATCATCACGCGCATATTGCGGGCTGCATGGCAGAGCATGATCTGAGCGGCCCGGTGATTGGTCTTGCGCTTGACGGAACAGGCTATGGCCTCGATGGGCGCGTCTGGGGCGGGGAAGTACTGATCTGCAGGCTGGGGACACTCGAGCGCTTTGCGCATCTCGAATATGTGCCCATGCCCGGTGGTGAGACCGCCATTCGAGAGCCGTGGCGGATGGCATTGGGTTATCTTCATGCAGCAGGGATTGCTGTGCATGATGATGTCGTGCGGAAACCCCTTGGCGCAAGTGATGAGGAAATGCGCGTGGTGGCGCGTATGATTGAGCGCGGTGTGAACGCGCCGATGACTTCCAGTTGCGGACGATTATTTGATGCAGTCGCTGCGGTAGTGTTGGGGCGGCGCGTGGTGGACTACGAAGCGCAGGCTGCGGTTGAACTGGAAGGGCTGGCAGTCGATGAGCCGGATGCGCCAGGCTACGCAATGAACATCTGCTGTGGCGACTGGACACGCAGCGAGCCGATGCGCATTAGCGCCGCGCTGCTATGGCATTCTTTGATTGAGGACATGCATGCCGGAGTTGCGAAGGGTCGCATTGCAGCGCGCTTCCACGCAGCTGTGGCAACAGGCTTTGTGCAGGCTGCGGGAATGGCCCGCGATGCAGCTGGACTGACGCAGGTGGCGTTGAGCGGCGGTTGCATGCACAATCGCAGATTAGTGAGACTACTGCGTGTTGGGCTGGAGCGGGAAGGATTCGAGGTGTTTCAACATCGCAGCGTCAGCCCCGGCGATGGCGGACTCAGCTACGGCCAGGCGGCCGTTGCCGCGGCGATGCTGCAGAGAGCGGACTAGCCAGAAAGACGGACCAACTGCTGTGCTTCAACGCGCGGGCCGAGGATGGAGATGCGCGGAATGCGACCACGCACCATGGCTACTTCATCGCAGCGATGCAGGCGCGGACAGCTCTGGCAATCCTTGAAGATCTTGTCCGGCAATTCCGCCTTGTCTTCCACCGTGCGAAATCCAAACTTGAAGAAGAAGTCGGGAATACGGGTGAAGAGGCATACGGACTGGATGCCGTGCTCCTCGGCCTCCTCAATGAGGGCGGCAAGGATGCGGCCGCCTGCGCCCTGGCCCTTGGCTTCAGGCTTCACAACGATGGAGCGCACCTCAGAAAGGTGTGGCCCATAGAGGTGGAGCGCACCGCAGCCGAGGAAGACACCGCTGTCTGACTCGGCAATGGTGAAATCGCGGATGTTCTCGCAGATTTCCGCGAAGGGGCGCTTGAGCAGCGTGCCGTCGCCGGACAGCGAGTTCACCAGGTCGTAGACGTTAGAAGCGTCCTGGAGGCGGGCCTTACGCACCAGCATGTGCGGCCTCCCCGGTATTGAGCGCAGTGAGCGCTGCGATGCGTTCGGCGGCGGCGGACAGCGCCGCGTTCACACGTTCCCGCGCGGTTCCGCCGATGACGTCGTGGCAATCAAGCGTTGCGGCGAGAGTGACGGCAGGGAAGAAATCCTCGGCAAACTCGTCGCCGAACTGGCGCAGTTCATCAAGCGTCAGATCGCCCAGTTCCGCGTTCTTCTCAATGGCGAAACGAACAGCGTTGCCAATCTTCTCGTGCGCAGTGCGGAAGGGAACGCCTTTGTGAACCAGGTATGTGGCTGCGGCCATTGCATTCAGATAGCCGGATTGCGCAGCAGCATTCATGCGCTCAGAGTTGAACTGGAGCGCAGCAGTGAAGCGTGCCACCAGGGCAATCATCGGCGGCACAAAATCAACCTGGAACGCGGGCTCCTGTGTCTCCTGCATGTCCTTATTGTAGGCGAGCGGCAGGCCTTTGAGCTGTATTGTGACGGCCTGCGCGGCGCCGTTGATGCGACCAACTTTTGCGCGAATCAGTTCAGTGAGGTCTGGATTCTTCTTCTGCGGCATCGCGCTCGATCCGGTGGAGTACGCCTCGGGCAGCACGACAAATCCGAACTCTGCCGTGGCGAAGAGCGTGATTTCTTCGGCGAAGCGGCTCAGATGCAGTCCGACAAACGTGAGTGCCTGCAGGTATTCGAGGATGAAGTCCCGGTCGCTGGTGGCGTCTATCGAATTGGCTGTGGGCGCGGTGAATCCAAGCTCGCGCGCCGCGATAGTGCGATCCAGCGCAAGCGTCGCGCCTGCAACCGCTCCAGACCCGAGCGGGCAATAGTTGAGCCGCGTCGCGCAATCGCGCAGGCGGGTTGCGTCACGCAGCGCCATCTCAACATAGGCCAGGAGCCAATGGGCCACGAGCACAGGCTCGGCGCGCTGCAGGTGAGTGTAACTGGGCATCACGGCCTCGCCAGCGCTGTTCGCCTGCTTGACGAGAGCGGCAGCCCATGCGGCGAGTGACTCGATAACGAGCCCGATCTGCCGGCGCACATAGAGGCGCAGGTCGGTCGCAATCTGTTCATTGCGGCTGCGGCCTGTGTGCAGCTTGAGACCCAAAGGTCCGACGAGCTTGACGAGTGAAAGCTCAACGAAATGATGGATGTCTTCGGCAGCAGGGTGGTTGCGCACCTCGGCCCTGCCTTCGTCGGAAGAGTGCTGGCCGGCGATTGCATCGAGCGCAGAACGCAGCACCTCCAGCTCGCGCGCAGTGAGAACTCCAGCCGCGGCCAGAGCCGACGCATGGGCCTTGCTTGCAGCTATCTCTTCGTTGAGGAGCCGCCAGTCAAAGGTGATGGAGCGTTGCCACTCTTCAAAGTCCGCATCCAGCGGCTCGCGAAAGCGGCCGGACCACATCTTCCCGGATTGTTGTTCGCTAGACATTGCTTTAATAGCCTTTGGCAAAAGTCGAGACTCCCCGAAGAAATACTCCTCAGCGGCTAAAGCCGCGTCGACCGATTGATGTTTGCTGCACGACTAAAGTCGTGCCCTTTCAAAAGAACAGGTGTTCACCACTGGCTGTTCAGCGTACCTCATGCTATTCCTGCTCCTTGCCGTTGTTGAGCTGCGGCATTTCGCTGCCCTTGCTCAGAGTGAGGAGGCCGGCTTTGGCGTAGGTGAGGAGCTTCTCCCGGGTGTCGGTAATGTCGAGGTTGCGCATGGTGAGTTGGCCAATGCGGTCGCGCGGGGAGAAGGCGGATTCAGTCTTCTCCATACTGAGGCGCTCGGGATGGAAGGTGAGGTTGGGCGACTCGGTGTTGAGAATGGAGTAGTCGTTGC
>JAJYBT010000118.1 GCA_021778875.1 Acidobacteriota bacterium
AAGAGCGTGGCAGGAAACTCCAAGTGCGCGGTGATGCTGCACAGCATCGCCGAGCCCCGGTCGGACGACGAAAGCAGGTATTACGTATCGCCGCGCCGGTTCTCTCGATTGATGCGGTATTTTCAATCAGCCGGATTCAAGACCGCGACAACGGCACAGTGGCTCGATAATAGCGCTTCAGAAAAGCACGCACTGCTTACGTTTGACGATGGATACGACGATCTTTATGAGGAGTTGCTTCCGCTTGTCATCCAGCATGGCTACACGCCGCTAATTTTCCTTGTCGCTGACCATATTGGAGCCTCCAATGTGTGGGACCAGCGGAGCGGACTGCGCGCACGCAACCTGCTCACGCTCGCGCAGATTCGCGAGATGCAGAAATACGGCGTTGAGTTTGGCTCGCATACGATGACTCATCCGTGGCTGCCAGGCGTCTCTGACGCGCAGTTGCGGAACGAGGTTCGCGACTCGAAACATCGGCTGGAGGACTTGGTCGGAATTGAGATGACAACCTTCGCCTATCCGTTTGGTGGCGTCGACCGGCGCGTGCGCTCGGCGGTGGCCGATGCTGAATACAAGCTTGCATTCACCACCGAGCCGGGGATCAATTGGTGGAATGATCCACTTTTTCAGCGGCGCGTAGAGGTGAATGATTACACGACTGTGCTGGACTTCGCCTGCAAGCTGCGCAGCGGGCGCGGTTGCACTGAAACGATTTCCATGCGCCTGCGGAACATGGAGCAGGAGCTTCCCACCAGGATTCTGCGCAATATGGCCAAGGGTGCGCGCCTGGCCGGACACGAGATTCTTCACTTGTTCCACACCGATTGATGAGAATCTGATGCGGCAAACGACGTCGCCGCAGGGCCTATTGTGCAGGGATCAGGGCGTCACCAGAACTGCCGGACATTCCTCAGGCCATTTAGAAGGAATGGCGGGAACGACGGGGCAACGAGCGCCTTACGCTCTGCTTTCGCGAGCGGTGCAAAGAAGGCGTGATCATTCCTGTCCGCGATTGCGGCAAGGTGAGGAACCAGCCGTCGCCCTGCTTTCGTCAAGGCGCCCCGAAAAGGACGCGATCAGCATCGGCGGGGCAACCCCTCAAAGTCGGTTTCAACTCAGCCGGTACCGGGGAGAATTCTCTTTATGCACACCCCGATCAGGCGATGCGTGCCAGGGTGCGGGCTCTCTTCTCCGTTGGCGCGCTTTTCACCGAAGCCGGCTGATGCTTCAACGTGCGCAGGCGTCCACCGATGCCGCCGGCAGTCTGCAGACGGGCCGCGGCGCGGCCTTCGAGCAACTCCATCCGGCACGTGTGACGGATCAGCAGCGTTGGCAGCATTTCGCGCAGCGTTGTGACCCTTTGTATCTGGTTGCAGGCGGCGCACCGCTCTGAAGCGGAGGCCGTGACCAGCCCGCAGCTTTCGCACCGATGCAAGATTGGGTTTAGATCTTCCACCAGCAAAAGCGATGCCAGAAGGCCCCGCTGAAGTTGATGCAGCGTCTGATCCACGCCGGTAACAATACCATGGTTTCGATTGAGCAGTTCGTCGACTACACGCTCCTTTCGGTTCGCCTCATATTCCCGAAGGCTCGCCTCGATGCGGGCCTTTATGTCGACTGAGGAGTCTTCGGAGCTGACATGTGTAATGAGGACCGCCTGCTCTCTGAGGGCCTGGGGCAGTTCCTCCTGCACCTGCTTCGTGAGCCGATCGGATCCGAGCAGATAGACCTCGTCGATGGCGTGGATTTCGCAGTATGCCGCAATGACTTTCGCGACCTCGTGCAGCAGGCGCACATATTCCGCTTCCACGCGGCGATCGAACAGGTCGCGCTGCGCACCATGAGGCATGCGCGTGCCCTGCTTTGCCATGTGCTCGCGTTCCTTCTGCCTCCAGTGCGATGTGTCAATGCTGAACGGCTGCTCTGCGAACTGGGTCAGTCCGTTGAAAGCGTATTCGTACAGGCGCACGCCTGACAGATCCAGCACCGCTGCGCATGCGGGTCTATGCCGCGCCATGATGGCGTTCAATTGCCACAAGTGCGGCTTGCCCCAGTGGAGTTCATTGGACGGCTCCACCGGCAATGGGATGACCTGCCAAACGTCGGGACCTGCGAAGATTAGAACACCCGTGTGCGCGGGCCGGTGCGTCTCGAGATACTTCTCGACGCGTTTGACTTGCTCATGGAACAACGAGTTCTTTGACTCGCCCCTGTGGGAGCGCACCTTTCTGGCTTCGGTTTTCAGCCAGGCCACATACCCTGGAACAGATCGGCAATTGCTCGGCAGTCCGGGATTTGTGTTGAGGTAGACCGTCAGGAGCGGTTCGGGGAGTTGCGCCAATGCTTCGAATTCATGCGCGCTAATCATATGCGCGCCTCCTTTTCCGGCATGATTGAGGTTCTTGCCCCCTGGAAGACATTGCGCAGGGGGGGAGCGGAGACTCTCACAATGCCGCAGTCGACACGGAAAAACGACATCGAAACGATCCGAATTGAGATGTTGAAACGATTTGTAGAAGGGGCGGAGTGGCGCTTGACATTTGCCCTCCCTGGACGGCAGACGGGCCGCCCTGTGACACATAGAGCATACCGCAGGTTGAGGAGAACGGCTGGTGATCCACGTCGCAATTGTTTTCTGCACATGGGGCCAGTTTGATGATCTGGAAAATTGGCCTGGCGTGCTTCAAACTCAGCGGTTGATGTGACACGTGTCACGGTATGCAACTCCATATTGGAGTAGAAGTTTAGCCTTGGGGATTTGTTTCGGATGTTGCGCTCCAGCCGGCAATACGGGCGAAATCGGAGGGCAATGCTATGGTCTTCAAGAATCGCGAAGATGCCGGCATCCGGCTGGCAAAGAAGCTTGGGGCCTATGCCAATCTCAAGAATGTAGTGGTACTGGGCATTCCGCGCGGCGGAGTGCCGGTTGCTTTTGAGGTGGCCAGAGCCCTGCATGCTCCGCTGGACGTTTGCCTGGCGCGCAAGCTCGGCGTACCAGACCAGGAAGAACTGGCCTTCGGCGCGATTGCCTCCGGAGGAATCCGTTACCTCAATCAATCCATTATCCAGGCTTCCGGAATTTCTCCAGCGGAAATTGAGCGCATTGCAGAGCGAGCGGGGAGGAAGCTGGAGGAGCGTGCCGTTCTCTTCCGCGATGACAAGCCTCCGCTTGTGCTTGAGGGCCGCACCGCGATCCTGGTGGATGATGGCATCGCGACAGGAGCCAGCATGCACGCATCCGTGCTCGCGTTGCGCCAGTTGCATCCCGCAAAGCTGATCATCGCCGTGCCGGTGGCGCCGATCGATACCTGCGGTTGGCTGAGGCCGTTCGTGGATGAGCTTGTCTGCCTCGACAACCCGTTGGACTTCTATGCTGTGGGGCAGTTTTACGAGGACTTCCCGCAAGTTTCAGACGAAGAAGTGCTCGACGTTCTCGGTCGCGCGTCTTCCCTTCCGTTGCATGGCGCTCAATCCAAACCGGCGGATTACCCGCCCGGCAAGGGCGATGCGGCGGTTGCGAAAGGGGCATGGAATCTGACTCGGAGCGATGTTTCCATTGCCGTGGACGATGTGCAACTGGCCGGAACTCTGGTGATTCCGCAGAACGCGCAAGGCATCGTGCTTTTTGTCCATGGCAGCGGCAGCAGCCGCAACAGCCCGCGCAATCGTCACGTTGCCGAAGTGCTGCAGCAAAGCGGACTGGCGACGCTGCTGTTCGATCTTCTGACGGCAGAGGAAGAAGAGATCGATCGCTGGAGCGCCGAGCTGAGGTTCAACATCGGGCTGCTCTCGCGGCGCCTGGTGCAGGTGACGCATTGGGTGAGGCAGTTCGAACGCACAAGGGAGTTGAGCGTCGGCTACTTTGGCGCAAGCACGGGAGCAGCGGCAGCGTTGATTGGAGCGGCAGAGCTTCGCGGTCAGGTTGGCGCAGTGGTCTCGCGCGGCGGCAGACCGGACCTTGCGCGCGAAACGTTGGGCAAGGTCGCCACTCCAACGCTTCTGCTGGTAGGGAGCCTGGACGAAGATGTGCTTGAACTGAACCGGCAGGCCCTGGCGAAGCTGGCGTCGAAGGAGAAGGAGCTGCGCGTCATTCCCGGAGCAACGCATTTCTTTGAGGAGCCCGGGACGCTGGACCAGGTAGCCAAAGAGGCATCCGGCTGGTTCATCAAATATCTGGAGGAACGGCACGCGAGATCAGAGACGCCTGCCGGGCGGGAGGGCTAGATGCTTTGCCGGACCCGAGCAGAGAGCTGCGCTGATTTCCAGGTGCCTGCACAACTCCGCGTGATCCCTGGTGGAATGGCCAGATGCGCGACTTAAAGCTACCCATGCAGACAGACCCGGCGCGCGATGCTGATCCGCCGTCGCAGGAACGAGCCGATGCATCGGCTGAAGGTGCAGGAACGAAGAGCGCGCCGCGCTCCACCGGACTGAGCCTGGAGGACGTGGAGCGGGGCAGGAAGATCCACGGCCTGAATTTGCTGCCTTCGCCACCAGCCATTCCACACTGGCAGCGCCTTCTGTCGCAATTTGTTCACTTCTTTGCCATCATGCTGTGGGTTGCCGGAGGACTGGCGATTCTCGCAGGCATGCCGCAACTCGGATTGGCAATCTTCATCGTGATCGTGCTGAACGGCGTCTTCGCGTTTATCCAGGAGTATCGCGCGGACAAGGCCGGAGAGAAGCTGCGCGATCTGCTGCCACGACGCGCCAGCGTCATTCGAGAGGGAAAGCGGCAGGATATAGATGCGATCGAACTCGTCCCCGGAGACGTCGTGGTTGTCAACGCGGGCGACCGCATTTCGGGCGACATGCTCCTTACCAAAGCTGACGGCTTTGCGATCAACACATCCGCGCTGACCGGGGAGAGCGTTCCCGCAAGCCCGCAAGTGGGCGAGACCATTTTCGCGGGCACGTACAGCGTGGAGGGTGAGGCCCTCGGACTCGTTACGGCCACTGGCAGCTCCACCCGGCTCGCGCAGATCCAGCGGCTCACGTCGGCAGGCAAGCGTCCGCCGACGCCGCTGGCGCGCGAACTGGACCGCGTGGTGCGCACCATTGCGGCGGTTTCGGTGGCCATCGGTTCCATATTTCTGGTGATTGCGCTGCTCGTGGGCATCCGGCCGACGGACGGCTTTCTTTTCGCGCTTGGCGTTACGGTCGCACTGGTGCCGGAGGGCCTGCTGCCGACGGTGACTCTTTCACTTGCGATGGGAGCCCGGAGGATGGCGGCGAGAGGAGCGCTCGTGCGGCGTCTTGAATCGGTTGAGACTCTCGGCTCAACGACTTTCATCTGCACAGATAAGACAGGGACTCTGACGCAGAATGAGATGTCGGCGGTTGAAGCATGGATGCCGAAGGGACGCGCTTCATTTCAAAGCTCCGGTTATAACCCGACATGCGCAATTGATGTGGAAGGGGAGCTGCTTCCGCAACTGCGGGAGCTGGCGTCGGCAGCGGCCCTTTACTCAAATGGCACGGCGGTCCTGCGCGGTGATCACTGGAGCGCCCAGGGCAATCCGCTGGAGGTTGCGCTGGACGTGCTTGCGCGGCGCCTGGGACTGGACACGGAGGCTGAGGAGGCTGCGTGGCCCATCCGGCGTCGCTTCCCTTTCGATCCCCGCCGCCGGAGAGCTTCCATCATTCTGCATGGCCGGGCCATCGTGCGCGGCGCGCCCGAGGCAATCTTTGAGCGTTGCCGCGACAGCAAGGGCGCGCCGGAGGCCGTGGCAGAAATGGCGGCACGCGGGCTGCGCGTGATCGCCGTGGCTGCTCGCGACCTTAAGAACGATGGAGCGCCGGTAACTCCTGACGTAATTGAAATCGACCTCACGCTTCTCGGCCTTATCGGCATCGAAGACCCACCCAGACCCGGCGTTCAAGAATGTATCGCCGATTGCCGGCGCGCTGGAATTCGTGTCGCCATGGTTACGGGGGACCACCCCGCAACAGCGCGCGCCATCGCCCGCCAGGTTGGCTTGTGGACCTCAGACAAGCTGATGCTGGAAGGAAAAGACCTGCCTGATGATGATGAACTACTTGGGGCGCTGGTGGATCGCGACGGCTTTCTTGTCAGCCGCGTTGCGCCGGAGGACAAACTCCGCATTGCGCGCGCTCTGCGCAAGCGCGGTCACGTGGTGGCGATGACCGGCGACGGAGTGAACGATGCCCCTGCGCTGCATGAGGCAGACATTGGGATTGCGATGGGAATGTCCGGCACAGATGTTGCCCGCGAAGCCGCGGATCTTGTTTTGCTGGACGATAATTTTGCAACCATCGTGGCCGCTGTCGAGCAGGGCCGAACCACATTTACCAACGCGAGGCGCTTTCTTACCTACCACCTCACGGACAACGTCGCGGAACTGACACCGTTCGTAATCTGGGCGCTTTCCGGTGGGCGCTTTCCGCTTGCGCTGAGCGTGTTACAGGTGCTCTGCCTCGACATCGGAACCGACGTTCTGCCCGCGGTGGCGCTGGGCGCTGAACCATCCAGCCCGAGGGCGCTGGCCCAGCCTCCGCTCGGCCGGCACCTGGTGAATCGCCAGTTGCTGTTGAGAGCCTTTGGGGTTCTCGGGCTGACAGAGTCGATCGCCGAAATGACCGCATTCCTGGCGACGCTCTATTTCAGCGGGTGGAGGCCGGGGTTATCCTTCCCGACAGGAGATGTGTTTGCCTCTGCATCCGGCGCGGCCTTCACCGCAGTGGTGGCCGGCCAGATGGCAAATGCCTTCGCCTGTCGCAGTGCCCGCGTTTGGCCCGGGAAGCTCGGCTGGCTTTCAAATCGCTATATCATTGTCGCCATCTTTTGCGAAGCGATCCTGCTGGCCTGCATCCTCTATATCTCCCCGCTTGCGAAACTGCTGGGGCATGCGCCGCCAAGCCTGGCAGGCTACCTGACCGCGCTGCTGGCCATTCCTGCGGTCCTGATCGCAGATACGCTGCAAAAGCGATATACAAAAAGATCAGTGGCCCGTTCCCACTTACGATCGGAAAGAGCATCGACTTCGTGTGCTTCCCCATTGCCGTAAAACAGAGCGCGCATCATGGCTCGAAGTATGCATGGGACAATTGAAGGACTTGTTGCCGCAAATCCTGACTTCAGGATTCGGCTCGCTGTTCTCTGAGCTGTGTGTAAAGCCATGCCCGCGCCATGGTCCATTCGCGTTCAACGGTGCGGGTGG
>JAJYBT010000119.1 GCA_021778875.1 Acidobacteriota bacterium
CGAGGGCACGGTGAGCTGTTTCACCAGGCCGCTTGCGCTGAGCGCGGCAGGCCAGCAAACGGAGGCAGCCCGTGGCTAACAAACTTCGCCTTGGCCTTCCGAAAGGCAGTCTTCAGGATGCGACAATCGCCCTCTTCCGCCGCGCGGGCTGGAACATCTATGCTGACGGCCGCTCCTATTTCCCGTCCATCGATGACAGCGAGATTGAGTGCATGTTGATTCGTGCGCAGGAGATGGCGCGCTACGTCGATCATGGCGTGCTCGATGCGGGGCTCACCGGCATCGACTGGGTTGTCGAAAGCGGCCTCGACGTCACCAGCGTCACCACGCTCACATATGCGAAGCAGAGCCGCCGCAAGGTGCGTTGGGTGCTGGCCGTGCCTGAGGGCAGCGGCTTTGAGAAGGCTGAAGACCTTGAAGGCAAGATCATCGCCACCGAGCTTGTTGAGGTCACCAAACGCTACTTCGCAGGCAAGGGCGTGAACGTGAAGGTAGAGTTCAGCTGGGGCGCGACGGAAGTGAAGCCTCCGATGCTGGCGGACGCCATTGTTGAAGTCACAGAGACGGGCAGCTCGCTGAAGGCGAACCATCTGAAAATTATTGACACGGTGATGGAGAGCGAGACGCATCTGATTGCGGGCAAGCCTGCACTGGCCGACGCATGGAAGCGGGAGAAGATCGACCAGATATCACTGATGCTGCGCGGAGCGATTGATGCGCAGTCACAGGTGGGCCTGATGCTCAACGTCAGATGTGAGGGGCTTGATGCGGTATTGGCCGTGCTGCCCGCACTCAACTCGCCCACTGTTTCTCAACTGAGCAACTCAGAATGGGTGGCTGTGAACACGATCGTGGAAGAGCGCGTGGCGCGCGATGTGATTCCACGACTCAAGTCGGCTGGAGCGGCAGGCATTGTGGAATATCCGCTGAATAAAGTGGTGCTGTAACCGGAGGCGAACGATGAGGCTTATCCGGACCAGTGGGCCGGGCGCGCGGCGAACAGCAGAGATGCTTGCCGCGCTGGAATCACGCGGCGGCACGGCGCTCGACTCTGTGCTGCCCGCCGTGAAGCGCATTGTGGCGGACGTGTGCAGCAAGGGAGATCGCGCCCTGCTGCGCTTTGCCGCGCAGTTTGACGGACTCGCAGGACCTGCGAGATTGCGCGTGACGCGCGAAGAGATGGCTGCGGCCTGGGATGCGCTAGACCCTGCATTGCGCGCGGCATTGTCCACTGCGGCGGAGCAGATTCGCGCCTTCGCACGGCGTCAGCTGCCGGCCTCGTGGAGCGCAACTTCCGCTGAGGGCCTCGTCACAGGCCAGTTAGTGCGCCCGTTAGGCTCAGTGGGTTGCTATGTGCCCAGCGGTCGTCATCCGCTGCCTTCCACGCTGCTGATGACAGCGATTCCTGCGCAGGTTGCGGGCGTTGAGCGCATCGTTGCCGTTTCGCCGAAACCCGCGCAAGAGACACTTGCCGCGGCGCATCTGCTTGGCCTTACCGAGTTCTATCGCGTGGGCGGCGCCCACGCGGTGGGCGCGTTGGCCTACGGAACGGCGAGCATTGAGCGCGTTGAAAAGATCGTTGGCCCGGGCAATTTGTATGTGACCGCGGCCAAGCGCCTGGTTGCCTTTGACTGCGCTATCGACATGCTCGCCGGCCCAACGGAAATTGTTGTGACCAGCGAACGCGGCAATGCCGCTGACATCGCCGCGGACCTTGTGGCTCAGGCCGAGCACGATCCTGAGGCGCTGGCGATTCTCATCACGACCCGCGCGGAACTTGCGAAGGAAGTGATTGCGGAGGCGAGGCAACGCAGCCGCGTCAATGCAGTGGCGCGCGAGGCCCTAAGCCGCAATGGCGTGGCCATTGTTGCTGCGAGGATTGAAGAAGCACGCGCGATCACGAACAGGCTGGCTCCGGAACATCTCACAGTGGATTCAGCCAGCGATCTGAAGTGGGTGCGCAGCGCGGGCTCGGTCTTCGTGGGCCGCTGGTCTGCGCAGCCCATGGGCGATTACATCTCCGGCCCGAATCACACGCTGCCGACGGGCGGAATGGCGCGGGTGCGCGGCGGTTTGAGCGTGAACGACTTCGTCAAGCTCATCACCGTGCAGGAGTATTCGCGGCAAGGCCTGCGCGCATTGGGCCCGAAGGCTGCGCTGCTGGCCGAAGCTGAGGGCCTGGCAGGCCATGCAGAAGCGATTCGCATCCGTCTTCGCGCAAATAGCGCAGAGGGGAGGCCCCGTGGCTGACGCAATCACAACACAGCACCCAGCCCCGCGTGCTCGTGTGCAGGCGATGAAGGAGTATCATCCTCCGCTTGGCAATCGCGATGCGCTGAGGCTTGACTTCAACGAAAACACGCTGGCCTGTTCGCCCAAAGTGCGCGAGGCGCTGGGGCGCATTACGGCCGGAGATCTTACGCGCTATCCCGAGCGCGAGCCGGTTGAAGCAATTGTTGCCGGGCACCTTGGCCTGGAGCCGAGGCAGGTTGCGCTTACGAATGGCGTGGATGAAGCGATTCACGTGCTCTTTGAAACCTTTCTGGAAGCGGACGATGAGTTGCTCCTGCCCGTGCCCACATACACGATGTATGAGGTCTACGCTTCGGCGACAGATGCGCGCGTTGCGACGGTGAAGGCCGCTGCAGACCTTCAATTTCCATTTGAGCGTTTGCTTGCCGCCATCACGCCGCGCACAAAAATCATCGCCATCGCCAACCCCAACAGCCCGTCGGGGTCGGTGGCTACACGCGCGCAACTTATCGAGATTGCAAGCCGAGCACCGCACGCCGTGGTTCTTGTGGATGAAGCGTATTTCCACTTCCATGGCGAAACGGTGATCGATCTTGCCAGTGTTATGCCCAACCTTGTCGTGGCGCGAACCTTCTCCAAGGCGTACGGGCTTGCCGGTCTACGTCTTGGCATGCTCGCAGGCTCTGTGGACCTGATGAGATGGATTCGCCGCGTTCTCTCGCCCTACAGCGTGAACTCGCTTGCTCTGGCGTGCCTTCCCCCCGCACTTGAAGATGAAGCGTATCTCAACTGGTACGTGGACGAAGTGCTGCGGGCCCGCCAGGATTTTGAGGCTGTTCTTGATGCGGCAGCGATACGTCGCTGGCCGAGCCGCGCAAACTTTGTACTGGTGGAGATCGGCGTGCGACACGCGGCGTTTGTGCGCATGATGAGCACCGCTGGTGTGCTGGTGCGCGACCGCTCCAGCGACCCTGGATGCCTAAACTGCGTGCGCATCACGATTGGAACTCGACAGCAGATGCGGCAGGCCGCATCCGCGCTGCATGAAACGCTGGCCGCGTTGCGTGCCGGAAACGAGGCGGAATGACAACGAAGAAGAAAGCAGCAAAGCCCTCAGCCGCTGCGACCGTTCGCGTCGCGAGCTTTGAGCGCAACACCACCGAGACGCGTATTGCGATCAAGCTGACGATCGAGGGGCACGGGCAGTACAAGGTTGCTACAGGCATTCGATTCTTCGATCACATGCTGGAGTTGTTCACGCGTCACGGCGCTTTCGATCTCGAACTGAAATGCGACGGCGATCTGGATGTGGACCAGCACCACACGGTTGAAGATGTTGGCATCGCGCTCGGCGAGGCCTTTGACCGCGCACTCGGCGACAAGCGCGGAATTCTGCGGGCCGGCTATTTTCTGATGCCGATGGATGAGACGCTTGCCATTGCAGCTATTGATCTGAGCGGACGCGCAGCCTTTGCCGTTGACACCAAGGTGCGCACGCGACTGGTTGGGGATTTGCAAACAGAACTGGTCACTGACTTCTTTGAAGGTTTTGCTCGCGGAGCGCGAGCCAATGTGCATGTAAAGACGATGTATGGCCGCTCCAATCATCACAAGATTGAAGCCATCTTCAAGGCCTTTGCGCGAGCGCTGCGCGTCGCTTGTTCGCGGGACAAGCAACTCGGCGGGATGCTGCCCTCGACGAAGGGGCTGCTTTGATGCGCGTAACGGTGATTGATTACAAGGCCGGCAATCTGACCTCCGTGCTGAAGGCGCTGCGTCACATCGGCGCAGTGGCTGAAGAAACGGATGGGGATTTGACCTTGATTGAAACTGCGGATCGTCTGGTGCTTCCCGGCGTAGGCCATTTTGCCGCCACCGAGCGGCTGGATGCGACCGGTCTCACGCCGGCGATTCGGGCAGCAATTGCGCGCGGCGTGCCCTTCCTCGGCATCTGCGTGGGCATGCAGTGGCTCTACGCAGGGTCAAGCGAAGCACCGCAGCAGCCGGGGCTTGGGCATTTCGCAGAGCGCTGCACGCGCTTTCCTGAGCGCGCGGAAAAAGTGCCGCACGTCGGCTGGAATTCGCTCGAAGTGCGCAAAGGTTCGCGGCTACTGGCAGGCGTTGAGCCGGGCGAGTACGTCTATTTCACGCATTCCTACAGAGCTCCCGTCACCGCCGATACCGCGGCCGTCACGCAGTATATTGAGCCATTTGCCGCGGCCGTAGAACGCGACAACGTGATGGGCGTGCAATTCCATCCGGAAAAATCCAGCGCAGCCGGCCTGAAGATTCTTCACAACTTTATTGAGTGGCAACCGAAGGGGTCTGCATGCTGACCAAGCGAATTATTGCGTGCCTTGATGTGCATGGTGGGCGTGTTGTGAAGGGCGTGCAGTTTGTTGACATCATTGACGCGGGCGATCCAGCCGAACTTGCTGCGCGGCATGCGCGCGAAGGCGCCGATGAAATTGTGCTGCTCGACATCACGGCGACGCATGAGGGCCGGCAGACGCTGCTCGATACGGTGCGCCGCACGGCGCGCGAGCTATTTGTGCCATTCACGGTAGGCGGCGGCATCCGCAGCGCCGGCGACGCGGCGCAGGTGTTCGATGCTGGCGCGGACAAAGTGAGCGTGAACTCCGCAGCGCTTGCTGAGCCCGCGCTGATTGATGCGATTGGCCGCAGCTTTGGCGCGCAGGCGGTTGTTGTTGCCATTGATGCGCGGCGCGATCCCGAAGCCGCTGATCCCGCGCGCGATGCGCAGGTGTTTGTGCAGGGCGGACGCAAGCCCGCGGGCCGCCGCGTTGTGGAGTGGGCGCGCGAGGCTGAGGCCCGCGGCGCAGGCGAGATTCTGCTCACATCGATGGACACCGACGGAACGCGCGCGGGCTTCGATTGCGAGCTGACGGCAGCAGTGAGTGACGCAGTGCGCATTCCCGTCATCGCCTCGGGAGGCGCAGGCACGGTTGCTCACTTCGTTGATGTCTTCGCGCGCGGAAAAGCTGATGCCGCGCTGGCTGCGAGCATCTTTCATTTTGGCGTATCGAGCGCACGAGCGCTGAAAGAAGAGCTGGCCAATGCCGGTGTTCCAGTGAGGTTGCCATGCTGATTCCTTCCATCGATCTTCTGGGCGGCCGCATCGTCCAGCTTGTGCAGGGCGAAAAGCTGCGCGTGGCCTTCGACGACTTTGAATATTGGATCGAAAAGTTCTCGCGCTATCCGCTGGTGCAGTTGATTGACCTGGATGCGGCGATGCGCCAGGGCGACAACGCAGCGCTGGTGGAGCAGATTGCGCGGCGGCTGCCCTGCCAGGTTGGTGGCGGCATTCACTCCATCGAGCGCGCGCGTCTCGTGCTGGATGCAGGCGCAAGGCGCGTCATTATTGGCTCTGCGCTCTTCACCGAGTCGGGCGGCGTGAATGTGGAGTTCGCGGCCGGGCTGGCCAAATGTATCGGCGCGGATCGCGTTGTGGCCGGCATCGATACCAAGAACGGCTACATTGCGGTGAAGGGGTGGAAGGCTCAGGTTGCGCTCACGCCTGACAATGCGATTCCGCAGTTGGAGCCGCACGCCGGAGCATTTCTTTACACGCACGTCGATGGAGAGGGCCTGATGCAGGGGTTTCCCATTGAGACCGCCACGCGGCTGCGCAAACTCACGCAGAGGCAGCTGATTGTTGCCGGCGGAATTCGCAGCAAGCAAGAGGTGGATGCGCTGGATGCGCTGGGCGCGGATGCTGTGGTGGGCATGGCGGTCTATACGGATTTGCTGGCTGTGTAAGGTGAAGGGGACAATCCTGAGCCGTCGCCCTTGCATTTCAACAGCGCTCAAATCGTCATCGGATATGCTGAAGGAGCTAAGTGGCCGCCCTGCTGTGAAAGGACAAAGAAGCGATGACAACGAGGAGAAGTGGCATCCGGTTGGCAAAGCGCCTGGACGAAGTGGGATTTTCCGGCATTGTGCAGATCCGCAACAAAGTGATGTCGATGCGCGCGGAAGGGCTCCAGGTGCACGCACTGCATGGGGGCGAACCGTACTTTGAAACTCCCGCGGATATCAAGTACGCCGCGATCAAGGCACTGACAGACAATCAGACTCACTATGCGCCGTCTTCCGGCTTGTTGCCGCTTCGCAAGGCATTGGTGGAGAAGCTTGAGGCGAAGAACAGCATTCAAGTGACCGCGGATGAAGTGATCGCCACGGTGGGTGGCTCGCAGGCCCTGTATGCGGCGTTTCAGAGCGTGCTTGATCCGGGGGACGATGCGCTGGTCTTCGCTCCATACTGGACGCCGATCGGCGATCTGGTGACAGGCGCGCAGGCGCGTCCGCTGCTTGTACCCACTGCAACTGCGCGCCGCAACGGCATCCGCAAAACGCTTGAGCAGTTTTCCACGCAGAAGACGCGCGCCATCTACTACAACACGCCGCAGAATCCCAGCGGCCTTGTGTTCACGCGGGCAGATGCGGAAGAGGTTGCGGCCTTTGCAATTGAGCGCGACTTGATTGTGATTGCCGACGAGGCGTATGAGGATCTGGTTTATGACGGCGAGCACGTTTCGATTGCGTCGCTGCCCGGAATGGCGGAGCGGACCATTACGGCGTTCACGTTCTCGAAAACCTATGCCATGACCGGGTGGCGCGCGGGATACGCGGTGGCGAAAGAGCCTTTCATGACGGCGCTGCGCAAGATTGTTCTCTACTCCACCAATGGCGTGGCGACGCCGGTGCAGTATGCGATGATTCAAGCGCTCACCACGCCTGAGCGGGTGATCACGGAGCGCCGCGAGGAGTATCGCAAGCGGCGCGATCTGCTGGTGGGGGCACTGAACGATGTGGGGCTGGAGTGCGAGCCTCCCGCTGGCGCATTTTATGCTTTTCCCAATGTGGAGAAAATCAACAAAAACAGCAGAAAGGCAG
>JAJYBT010000120.1 GCA_021778875.1 Acidobacteriota bacterium
GCTCGAACTCGCTCGCAGCCTCGCGATAGCGGCTCTGCTGTGTGTACAGGATGCCCAGATTCAAGTGCGCCTGCGCGTAGTCCGGATGCTGCTGCACGATGGCGGCAAGGATCTGGAATGCCCGGTCCAGATCATTGTTCTTGGAGTAGGCAATGGCCAGATTCAGCTGCAGAACCTCGTCCTGCGGCGCGTCCTTCAGCGCATCGATCACCGCCGTGTAGCGCTTTTCCGCGAGCAGCGCTTCCGTCAACCCCGCCAGTGCGGCAACGGAGTTGGGCTGCGTCTTCAGAACCTGGCGGAATGCATCCTCGGCCTGCTCGGAGCGGCCTGCCTGATTGGACGCAATGCCCAGAGCCAACTGCGTCTGCGCGTCTCCCGGCTTCAGCGTTGCTGCCGTGCGCAACTCGTTTGCCGCCGCGTCGGCCTGCTGATGCTGCAACAGCGCAAGCGCCAGATCATAGCGCGCCTCCCACGAACGCGGATCGATCCGCACCGCTGCATGAAACGCATTCAGTGCGCAGGCCAGCTGCTGATGCTTGCCAAAGTATGCGCCCAGCGCATCATAGGCAGCGGCCGTTGGGTGCGTGGCAATCACGTGCTCCAGTTCGGCCGGGCCCGTACAAGCGGGTTTGTGTGACTGGCCCAATGCGACGCAGGCAGGCAGCAACACCGCTGCGCACAGGCGCCACGCAGGGTACCGATTCCGCAGGTAGCCACTCTCGATACACGTGGTGTTTCTGATCCCCATTCCGATCATGCGTTTCGACCGCGATGCTGCGGAATCTCCTTTTGTTTTGCTTCCGGTGCGCCGCGTCAGCAGGACTACGCATGGTTTTCAGAAGGCAGGGAAGCTTGTCTCCGGTGTTGCTCAACCACGGCGGGGCGGGCGCAAAATGGAGTCTATCATAGGGCAAATACGGCACGCTCGGGCACTCTCGCCGCTCATCCCGCGCATGCTGCGCACGGAATCCCTGCCGAGCAGGGGCAATCCTCAAGATGCTACAATCTGCCCCGTGACACGGACCCATCGCGCGCTAGCGCGCCCTCTTCCCCTCACACTCTGGTTCGCGTGCCTGGTCTTCAGCATGTGCGCGGCAAGTGTTGCGCGCAGCCAGCAGATGGGCGTTGCAACCGGCAACGGCCACGCCACGCCGGCCAAGCCGCTGCCCCCCGGCGTAAAGCCGCCCGTGGTCGACTATCGCGATATCGCCGCGCAGGCCGGTCTTTCCGCCGCGACCATCTCCGGCGCTGAGGTCGGCAAACAGTACATCGTGGAAACAACCGGCAGCGGTGTCGCCATCCTCGACTATGACAACGACGGCCTGCCCGACATCTTTGTGGTCAACGGCGGACGCTTCGATGGCCCGCAGCCGGTGGACCATCTGTATCACAACCTCGGCGGCCTCAAGTTTGAAGATGTCACCCAGAAGGCGGGTCTGCATCGCACCGGGTGGGGGCAGGGCGTTTGCGCTGGCGATGTGGACAACAGCGGCCACGTCGATCTGTTCGTCACCGAGTGGGGAACCAACGCGTTCTTTCACAATCTTGGCAACGGCACGTTTCGGGAGGAGGCGCAGGAGCGCGGCCTGGCCAGTCCCACGCGGCGCTGGAGCACGGGCTGTGCCTTCGTCGATTTCAACCGCGATGGGCATCTTGACCTGATCGTGGCGCACTATGTCGACTTCGATCCTTCGCAGACTCCCCGGCCCGGAGAAAAATCGCAGTGCCGCTGGAAGGGCTTGCCCGTGCTGTGCGGACCGCGTGGATTGCCCGCCGAAACCATGTCGCTCTACCAGAATGACGGGCATGGCCACTTCAAGGATGTGTCGAACGCCATGCACATCACAACCCAGCGCGATTACTACGGCTTCTCCGTGCTGACCGGCGATTTCGACAATGATGGATGGCCCGACATCTACATCGCGTGCGACTCAACGGCGAGCCTCTACTATCACAACCTCGGCGGCAAGGACTTTGAAGAGATCGCCGTTAAAGCCGGGGTGGCCTACAACGAGGATGGCCGCGAGCAGGCAGGCATGGGCGTAAGCGCTGCCGATCTGCGCCACAAGGGGCGCCTCGACATCTTCAAAACCAACTTTGCCGACGACACGCCCACGCTGTATCGCAACGACGGCGAAAACAACTTCACCGACGACACTATCGATACGGGCCTCGCCGTGAACACGCGCTTCCTCAGCTGGGGCACATCCTTCCTGGATTTCGACAATGACGGCTGGCCTGACCTGATCCTTGCCAACGGGCATGTCTATCCTGAGGTTGAGACGGGCAACACAGGGGAGCACTTCCGCCAGCATCGGCTTCTCTACTGGAATCGCGGAGACGGCGGGTTCTATGACCTCTCCAGCGCCGCCGGTTCGGGCATCACAGATGCGCACTCCTCGCGCGGCCTTGCCGTAGGCGATCTGGATAACGACGGTCAGCAGGAGATCGTGATCGTCAATATGGGCGAGCCGCCTTCACTGCTCAAGAACTTCGCGCCCACAAGCCTCAACTCGCTTACCGTGCGCGTGCTCACCGCCAGCGGAAGAGACGACATCGGCGCCCGCGTCACGCTCACGGCCGGTGGTCAAAAGCAGATGAATGAAGTGCGAAGCGGCGGATCATTTCTTTCGCAGAGCGACTTCCGTCTGCACTTTGGCATGGGCAAGGCCACCTCGGCTTCGCTTGCCGTACGCTGGCTCAGCGGCAAAACAGAAACCTTCACCAACCTCGCCGCCGGACAGATTGTTACCGTGCAGGAAGGCAAGGGAATCGTCAACCGGCAGCCGTACGCGCACTGATTCCGCGTCGCTCTACGGCTGCGGCGCGTCTCCATAGTCCTTACGTGCCGGTGGCGGCGTCTCCCGCGTCAGCTTGGCATACTTGTCTGCCAATTCCTTTTCGCCCAGCCGTCGATACACCTGCTCCAGCAATACGTACACCTGTAGGTTCAGAATGCCGCCCGTGTTCTCCGTAATGCTCAGCGCGCGTTCTCCATCGGTGCGCGCCTGCGCATAGTTGCCCATGCGGAAGTTGAGCTTTGCGAGGTCATACCAGGTCGCTCGATAGTCCGGCACTAGCGTAACAGCCCTGTCCAGATGCTTTTTCGCTTCGTCCAGTTGGTTACGCTTTGCCAGAAAGCGTCCGTAGTTGTAGTCAAGGAAAGCGTCGTAGTGCGGCCCTTCGTGATTCACGTCCAGACCGTGCCGATATGCTGCATCGGCCTGATCTTCCTTGCCCAGCGGCTCCAGATTGAGCGCAAGGTAGTCCCACGCTGAGGCAAAGTTCGGGTCCAGCTCCACCACCTTCGCAAAGCGCGTCACAGCCTCGGCCGGACGCTTGGCGCGATCCAGAACAGCGCCCAGCTGAAACTCCGCCTCCGCGTCGTCCGGTTGCAGTGCGCATGACTTCTCCAGCAACTCCCGCCCCTGCGCAGTCTGGCCCTTCAGCACCAGAATCTGGCCGCGCACGGCCAGCGCAGCCGGCGACTCCGGCGCGCGCATGTAGGCCTCCTGTGAGAACTCATCGGCTTGCGCGTACTGGCCCTGGTCAATCAGAAAGCGCGCAAAGTACGCCATGCCCGTGGCCTCGTCGGGCATGCGGTCTGCATACTGTGAGAATGCCTGCCCCGCCGCGGACGGCGGCCCTTCCACCGTGAGGATGCGAGCGTTTGCCAGCAGCAGCGCAGCACAGTCAGGATGCGCGGTCTGCAGCCGCGCCAGCAGGCTCTTTGCGTCCGCAAGAGCATTGCGGTTCAGCTCGCCATTCAGTGTCTTCAGGTCTGCTTCTGCGCCGTTGCAGCCATCCGTTTGCGCCTGCGCATAGCCGCCAATGCAGATTGTGGCTGCCAGGCACGCAGGCGCCATCCAGACACGGCCCATGCGATTCAGTCTCATGACGCACCTTCCGTCACTTTCAGTATCTGGTCCGCTTTCACGTTGCGCAGTCTCTGCACGGTGCCGCTCGGCCAGCGCAGCTCGATCTCGCGAATCATCGTGTCCTTGCCCAGCCCAAAGTGGACGCGCTTGTCCGACGAGCTTGCGTAGCTGCCCGCCGTGGTCACCTGGCCAAACTGCACCGCGCCTGATTGCGAAGTAATCTTGATCTGCGTTCCAATGCCGTCGCGGTTGCTCTTCGTCCCCGTCGTCTGAATCAGAATCCAGTGGTTGCCCACGCCACCGGTGTTGTACAGCAACTCCGCCGGACTGTGAATCGCAGAGACCACCACATCCACGCGCCCGTCGTTGTTCAGGTCCCCAAAGGCCGCACCGCGATGCGCTGCGGGCGAGGCTATGGCTGCGCCTGCCTGCTGGCTCACATCCACGAACGTGCCGTCACGCTGGTTGCGGAAGACCGCGTCCGGCTGGCGATAGTGTTGCCGTGGATCGATGTCGGCGTTTTCGCTCACGTGCGAGTTGGCTGTAAAGAGGTCCTTGTATCCATCGTTGTCCAGGTCCACCATCGCGGTGCCCCATCCGCTCATCTTGTAGCTCGGGAAGCCTAGCTTTGCAGGGTAGGTATCGGAGTTGAAGAGGCCGTCGCCAACATTGCGAAACAGCGGAAACGTCTCGCCGCCAAGCGCCGTGATGAAGATGCCCGGCCTGCCGTCGTTGCGGTAATCCGCAAAGCCCACGCCCATGCTGGAAACAGGAATTCCATCCTCCGTGTAGGCCACGCCGGCCTCCACGCCCACTTCGTCAAAGCTCTTGCCGTGGTTGTTGCGGAAGAGAAAGTTGCGCTCGTTATCGTTGGCGACAAAGATGTCCATCCATCCATCGCCGTTGTAGTCTGCAATGGCCACGCCCATCCCCTTGCCGATCTGGCTGCTTATGCCCATCGCAGCAGAAACATCCGTGAACGTTCCGTCTCCATTGTTGTGATACAGGATGTTCGGCTCGCCGTTGTAGAGCGACGGCGAGCAGGAGAGGCGTCGTCCCACGGGTCCGCAGAGCTTCGAGTTCTGGAGCGTCCAGTCAATGTAGTTCGTCACAAACAGGTCGAGCAGGCCGTCGTTGTCATAGTCCACCCACGCCGCGGAAACGCTCAGCAGCTTCTTGCCGTTCTCGTCCACTCCGGTCACGCCGGCCTTCGCCGTCACGTCAGTAAACGTGCCGTCGTGATTGTTGTGATAAAGAATGTTGCGGTTCACGCCGGTCACGTACAGGTCGGTCCAGCCATCGTTGTCGTAGTCTGCCGCGGCCGCGCCAATGCTGTAGCCCACGCCGCCCAGGCCGGCCTTCTCCGTAACGTCGGTGAACGTGCCGTCATGGTTGTTGCGGTACAGCCGATTGCTAAACTGCGGTCCATCTTTCGAGAGCGATGGAATCCCTGCGCCGTTGGTAAAGAAGATGTCCAGATAGCCGTCGTTGTCGTAGTCCAGCAGGGCAACGCCGCCGGGGATGCCGTCAATCATCGGCTTGTCCGGCGTGGTGCCGTTATCCAGCACAAAGTTCACGCCTGAGCTCGGCTGACGATTCTCAAAGCAGATTGCGCAGTGGGCTTGCGCAACTGTTTGCGAGAGCGCGCCAGCCGCACCGGCCGCGATGAGCAGACATGCGGGCCACACTGCCCGCCAATGGATGCGCAAGGGGAATCTCCTCATGGTTGGCTCACCGAGGCTCGCCTTGCCATTTGCAGCGCCCTGCGCATGGTGGAGTCCTGCGGAAAACGTTCCAGGTACTTCTCAATTGCGGCAAGCGCCTCTGGATACTGCTTGAGCGCGATCAGCTGCACAACCAGGTTCTTCTGCAGAATCGGATTGAATGGGTCCAGGTCGATGCCCTTCCTCAGGTCCTGCACCGCCTGTTGCAGATTACCCTGCTTCGCCTCGGCCTGCGCCAGGTCGCCATACACTGCGGCCTGCGGCGGACCAAGCTGCATCGCGCGCTGAAAGTGCGCAATGGCTCCGTCGCTGTTGCCGCTCAGCAGATCGCGCCGTCCCAGCGCAGCCTGCACAATCTCATGATCCGCGTCGGAGTTCTCCAGCGTGGCAAGCGCCCGTAGATACGGCGCCCGGTACTCCGGCTTGTTGCCCGACAACTCACCGTAGGCCTGCAGCAAAGTCATCGCGGAAATGTCATCGGTCTTTGCCGTCGGGTCGGGATTCAAATGGATCAGGTCCGGCAGCGACGCCGTTGTCTGGTGAAAGGCCTCTTCCGGAAAGCTCTCATCGGGCCGTGCCTGAATGCGATGGTTCGTCGCGCTGGAGTGCGAAATTACCTTGATGTCGCGCTTGGGCATGTGGCATCCAATGCAGTTGCCTGCGTCGTTCTTTGCGCGCGCATGCATCGCGTTGTCTCCTGTGCGCGTGCAGCTCTTCGCGGTGTGGCAGCTCATGCACTTCGCATTGAAGTACGCCGGAGCCTGCTCTGCCGAGGGTTCCACGTGGGGATCGTGGCACGTGATGCAGCCCATCCTGCCTCCGCTCGCACGATAGCATTTGCTCAGCGTCATCGAGTAGTAGTGCTCCAGGTGATCCGGCAGCGGCGGCGAGTCCGGCCTGGGCGGAACCTGAAAGATGGAGACGATGCGGTCCAGCGGCATTCCCGGCCGAAAGTCCTGGTACGTCTTGCCTTCCTTGTACACGCGCACATCGCCCACCTCGTGGCACGACATGCAGATCTGATTCGCAAGGGGCATCGACAAGTCCGACGGATTCACAATGGCGGCATCTCCCATCGGGCCGCCCTTCTTTCGCGCATCCATGCGGCGAATGTGTTCCTGCCCTGGCCCGTGGCAGTTCTCGCATCCAATCGGCAGCTGCGAGAAAGGCGGATCGGCAAAGCGCCCATTCGTGCCCGCAATCGGGCGAGGCCGTCCGCTGTGGCATGAGGCGCATCCCGTAAGGATGGGCCGATTGAAGCCGTAGTCGCCAAACTCATATCCCGGCGAGAGAGCCCACTTGCCCGCTTGCGTGTAGTACGAGAGCGGCGCCTGAAAGAGCGTGTGCTCGCGCTCGACGAGGAGGCCAAAGCCGTTCTCGCCCGCGCCCATCTTCCAGCTCAGCGCGTGCGTGTCGCGAAAGACCTCCGATCCATCCGGTGCCGTCTGGAACTCGCTCTGGAACGCCTTGCCGTCCTGCGCATACATCGTGAAGTGCCGGTCCAGCTCGGCATCATATAGCTCGGCGGGCAGCTTCAATCCCG
>JAJYBT010000121.1 GCA_021778875.1 Acidobacteriota bacterium
CGCCGTCACCAGGATGGCGATCACCAGCGCCCACTCGCGCATCGCCTCCGGCATGCCGTTGTGCACAATCTCGGCAATGCCCGCGATGATGCCGAAGTAGCCGCCCAGCAGCAGGCCCGTGGCCAGGGTGTACGCCACGCCGCGCTTGAAGATCAGGTCCGTATCCATCAGCCGGTAGCGCACAATCGCCCAGCTGAAGGTCAGCGGCAGAAACACCAGCGACAGCCCCGCCAGCTTGGTCAGCAGGCTGGGCATGCGCACGTCAAACAGGAAGGGAATCGCGTACAGCAGCGTGAACGGCAGCACCGCCAGCAGCGCACCGCGCGTCAGCCACTTCAGCTGCTGCCGCAGCAGCGGCGTGTCTGCCCGGCGATAGCTGTGCAGGAACAGGACCGCCGACAGCACATAAAACGCCGCGTCGTAGGCCGTGCCCGCCTGGTCCAGCCGGTGCTTCAGCAGCCCCGTGGCCTCCCACTGCGTAATGGCCATCAGCCACAGGCCAAACAGCGCGGCGCCCGGCGCATACACCAGCGGCAGCAGCCAGCGCCGCCGGATATTCTTCAACCGCTCCTCGGGGAAACTCAGTGCAAAGTGCAGAAACAGCGCCGGTTGCAGCGCCTCTGCCAGCACATTGCCCCAGAAGACCACCTTGTCCAGCGCGTCCCACTCGCCTGTATACTTCAGCGCGTTCAGCGCAAACGAGACCAGGCAGAACAGGAAGAAGTGCGTGGCCCGCGGCGCTCCCCAGCGGCGAAACAGCACATACAGGCCAATCGCCAGATAGATCAGCCCAATCAGCCGCAGCGCCTGCTGCAGGCTCCGGTCCGGCGGCACCGGAATCACCACCACCGGCGTGTCCAGCTTAATTCCGTCGCGCGTGATGCCGTAGTTGGCCTTGCCGTAGACTCCGGTGCGATACAGCTCACGCTCCAGGTCAGAGAGATGCTGAATGGCCCCGTCGTTGACCCCGGTGAGCAGGTCGCCCACCTGGATGCCCGCCCGCTGGCCGGGGCTCTCTGGCAGCACCTTCTCGGCCACCAGTCCGCTTCCTGTCCGGGCCTCGCTCCACCACACCCCGTCGTCGGGCTGCTGAAAAGCGCTCTCCTGCCGGAAGTTCCACACCGCCAATAGCACCAGTCCGACCGTGGCCACGGCCAGCAGCGTCGCCTGAAAGCGGTTGAAAAGACTCGTCTCCATCGGAGAGCACCCTACACCATTGAATCGCTTTGCACGTCAGTTGCCATGCGGGGGAATGTCTTGCTTTTTCTTTTTTGGTCCAGGCAATTGTCCGGGGATCAACAACATACAGACGCGTTCAAAAGCAAAGCGTTAACCGGAAGTGAGCCAGAGCACACCAGAAATGCAGAAATCTGGAATCGACCTACATAAAATCAAATAGGCCTACGGAATTCAGTAAACATCCCTGGCCTGCATTTTGCTGTGCACGTAACTCATTGTACTCTCATCAGTCCTACGCATTTCGCGGATTTTTGTTCCCGTCCGCGAGGCCGGCCTACTGCTGCCCGTAGGTCGCCTTGGGTCCGTGCTTCCGCTGGTAGTGGTGCTCGCCCACGTAGGCCGGAATCCCTGTCACCGCCGGGTTCAGCAGCGTGCTGCGGAAGGCCAGCCGCGCCACGTACTCCAGCACGTCGGCGTGCTCCACGGCGTCCATGGCCGATTTGCCCCAGGCAAACGGCGCGTGACCCGCCACCAGAACGCCCGGCACGGCCACCGGGTCCAGACCCTCGGCCCGGAAGCGCCGCACGATCACCGCGCCGGTGTTCCGCACGTAGGCCTCGGCCACCTCCTCGGCGGTCAGCGCCTCGGTTACCGGCACCGGTCCGTGAAAGTAGTCGGCGTGGGTGGTGCCCAGGCAGGGAATTGGCCGGCAGGCCTGCGCCCAGGAGGTGGCAAACTCCGAGTGCGTGTGCACAATGCCGCCAATCTGCGGAAACTCCCGGTAGAGCAGCGTGTGCGTATCCAGGTCGCTCGACGGCCGCAGCTTGCCCTCCACAATCTTGCCGTTCAGGTCCGTCACCACCAGGTCGGCGGGCGACAGGGTGGCATAGTCCACACCACTCGGCTTGATCACCATCAGTGGCTCGGGGCCGGAGCGGTCAATGCCGCTGGCGTTGCCAAAGGTGTGCGGAGCCAGCCCGCGGCGGGCGATTTCGCGGTTGGCGTTCAGAACCTGTTCACGGAGGGCTTCAAGCAGCATCGGGATCGTCCTTTTCTCGGGGAGACAGGGCCCGCACGGGCGGGCGCTCCAGGTAAGCGTTTACCACGGTCTAGTGTACCAGCGTCCAAACCACATTTGGCAACGGTCTTTGTGCTCTCGTCCCCGGCATCCTCCGCGCAGGCTCCCAACACTCGGCATCGCGCGCAAGAAATCCGCATGCGCTGTAAACTTGCCTCCGCAGCAGGCGTCTACCCAAGTGATGGAAGCCTGCACTGCACTGGAACCGGCAACGATGGTTACGGCAGAAGAAAATGCCGCGCAGGACTTCGCGAATCTGGTGGCTGCTCATCGTCCGCAGATCTTCCGGTTTCTCCTCGCTTCCACGCGCGACGCGGATCTGGCCGAAACGCTGACGCAGGAGTGCTTCCTTAAGGCGCATCGGCACTGGGCCGGCTTCCGTGGCGAGTCCAGCGCGCTCACCTGGTTGATGCGGATCGCCATCAACCTGCAGAAGGATCACTGGCGCAGCCGGCGGTTGCAGTTCTGGCGGCAGGCCACGACGAACAGTGTCGATCTCGACGAGGCCAGCCAGTGGCTGCCCAGCGGCGAGACCTCGCAGGAAGACCGCCTGCTGGCACAGGAGCGTGTGGCGCAGGTCTGGAGCGTGGTCAAGGGATTGAGCGAGCGGCAACGCACGGTGTTTCTGCTGCGCTTTGTGGAAGAGATGGAACTGAGTGAGATTGCCGCCACCACCGGCCTGAGCGAGGGCACCATCAAGGCGCATCTGTCGCGGGCCGTGGCCAGGGTACGCGGGGAGTTGGGAGGAAAGCGATGAAGGAGACGGGCAAATTCAACGGCACGGCGCACGAGCAGGAGTCCTGGCAGGAGCTGGACCCCGAGGTGCGGCAGGCGCTCAGCGACTTCAGGAGCAGCGTCCATGCCTGGGGAGACGCCATGCTCAGCCGCCCGCGCAGCGCCCATGCGGCCGTCGTTGTCCGCAGAACGTGGCGCCTGGCCGCGGGCTGGGCTATGGCCGCCGTGCTGGTTGCCGGCGCCGTCTCCGGCGGAGTCTACGAGCACCATCAGCGCGTGGAGCAGGCTCGCATCGCCGCCGAGCACGAGGCCGCCCATCAGCGCGAGCTCGCCGCCCAGCGCGCCCAGCAGGAAGAAGAGCTGCTTGCGCGGGTCGACAGCGCCGTCTCGCGAGAGGTGCCCAGCGCGCTGGAGCCGCTGGCGTCTCTTATGACCGACGACGTCAGCAGCAAATAAGGTTTTGTAACAAACGGCCCTCGATAAGAGGCCGCAGGGAGGAGAGGAACAATGAAGGCAACAATGGCAGTACGGTTGGGATTGATGATCGCGGCCCTTTTTACCGCGGGTACGGCCGTCGCGCAAGGCCCCGGCATCGGGCCCGGCTTTGGTGACAACCGGCCCCCCATGGAGCGCATGATGGGGCCGCGCGGGCAAAACGTTCGCTGGTGGAACAACCCCCAGATGATCGATAAGCTCAAGCTGACAGACGAGCAACGCAAGGCCATGGACGGCATTCTGCTCGAGCATCGCGAAAAGCTCATCGACCTGCACGCAAACCTGCAGAAGGCCGAGCTGGCCATGGATCCGCTGATCAACGATGACCAGCCGAACGAGGCAAAGATCCTGGCGCAGATTGACAAGGTAGCGCAGGCCCGCGCCGACCTGGAGAAGGCCAACGCCCGCTTCCTGCTCGCCATTCGCGCCAAACTAACGCCCGACCAGTGGAAGCAGTTGCAGGCCGAGCGGCAGGCCCGCCGCATGAATCATCCCGGCTGGGGGCAGGGCCGTGGCGGAATGCGCATGATGGCGCCACCCGCTCCGCCTGCGCCGCCCGCGCCTGCGCAGGGCAGTGCCCCGGCAGCGCCGCCCGCGCAGAACTAGCGACGGGCAGCAGAGACGAGATAGCCAACGAGTGTTCTAGGCAGAGAGCAAATGCGGTTGTAGTTCATACCGGTGGCGGCAAGGGGTTTCCCCTCTTGCCGCCGATTTTTTTGCGCTTTGCCCGTTCCGCCTGGCCGCTTACTTCGGCAGCGCCTTTGAGCCGGTGATGCTGAATCCAGCCTCGGACTTCGCTGCCGTCTCCTGTGGCTGCGCGCCGCCCACCGTCAGCGTGTATTTGCCTGCCAGGATGGAGCGGTTGCCCTGGTCGTCCACGCTCGACAGCGAACGCGGATCGATCCTCAGCGTCACCTGCCGGCTGGCGCCCGCCGCCAGCGACACGCGCTCAAAGCCCACCAGCGAGTGGATGGGCCCGTCGGCCTGCGGCGTCTTCAGGTAGGCTTCCACCACTTCATCGCCGCTCACCTTGCCCGTGTTGGTCACGGTCACGGTGGCCGTCAGCGGTTCGCCGGCCTTCAGCGTCTCGGCGGAGAGCTTCACTGGCCCGTACTGGAAGCTGGTGTAGCTCAGCCCGTAGCCAAAACCCCACAGCGGCTTGCCCGTAAAGTACCGGTAGGTGCGGTTCTTCATCGAGTAGTCGACGAACGGCGGAATCCCATCCAGGCTGGCATAGAACGTCACCGGCAGCCGTCCGGCGGGATTGTTTGCCCCGGCCAGCGTGCGCGCAATCGCCCGGCCGCCCTCCACGCCCGGGTACCAAGCGGTCAGGATGGCGGCGGCATGCTCGTTGGCCCAGTTCAGCGCCACCGCGCTGCCGCTCTGCAGCACCACCACCAGCGGCTTGCCGGTAGCGGCCACGGCCTCCAGCAGTTTCTGCTGCGGCTCGGGCAAATCCAGGCGTGTGCGGTCGCCGCCGTCAAAGCCCGGAATCCGGATCTTCATCTCCTCGCCTTCCAGCTGCGGAGACAGGCCCACAAACGCCACCACCACGTCCGCCTCCCGGGCGCGCGCTACGGCCTCGTCCAGTTGCGCCTGGGCGGGCGCCTGCCACTTCAGCGTCACGCCGCCGCCGGCGCGGTCACCGCTGTGCGAGTACTCCAGCACAAACGCATGCGGCTTCGTATCTGCAAAGTCCACCGGAATCGTCGGATTCCTGGGGAAGTCCATGATCGGCGGAGCCGTCGGCGACGCGCCCGAAGCAGCCTTGAAGTTGCCCATCGCGGAGAGATCGTGATGGAAATCGCCCACCGCCTTCAGGTCATGCCCCGCGCGCAGGTCGCCTTCGCTGATGACCTTGCCGTCCATCCGCAGCCGGTAGCTCTCATGCGGCGAGTAGGGAAAACTGTCGCCCGGCTCCAGCGTGAACACATAGTGTCCAGCCGCCGGTGGCGTCAGCGTGCCCGTCCAGCGCACGGAGTAGTCGGTTGTCTCGATTTCGGATACAGGCTTTGCGTTTTCCCAGTCGGCCTGCACCAGCGGCTCCGTCGTCACCGCCACCGGCCGCCCCGTCCAATCCGGCGTGGCAAAGAACTCCGTCTTCAGCCCCTTGTCCAGGCCAAACGCCGTGCGCGGCACCGGCACGCCCACGCCCTCGGCCAGCGTGGAGCCCTGCGCATACAGCACCGGCGTGCTGCGGAACTGCTCCAGTATGCCGTCCAGCGGCGTCACCGGATGCAGCGGCGTGCCCACGTAGTTGCCCAGAATCGACGGCAGCAGGTCGGCCGTCGGTCCCACCACGGCAATGCGTCCCGGCGCGCTCTTCAGCGGCAGCGTGCCGTTGTTCTTCAGCAGCACAATCGCCTCTTCGGCGGCCTTCAGCGCAATCTGCCGGTGCGCGGCAGACGCCACCTCGGAGTACGGCAGCTTGTCCAGCGGATTCGAGCCCTGCGGATCGAACAGCCCCAGCTGGAAGCGCGCCGTGTACAGCCGTTCGGCGGCCTGCGTTACCAGGTCTTCCTGCACCAGTCCCTGCCGCACCGCGTCCGCCAGCGTGTTAAAGCCCGCCGACCAGATGCTGCACGACAGGTCCGTGCCGGCCTTCAACGACAGCGCGGCCGCATGCGTAATGTCCGCCGCCTTCTTGTGTCCCTGGAACACGTCCACAATCGCGCCGCAGTCTGACACCACAAAGCCCTTGAAGCCCCACGCATCGCGCAGATGGTCCTTCAGCAGCATCGTGTTCGTGCAGGCCGGCCATCCGTCAATCGAGTTGTAGGCGCACATCACCGACTGCACATGCCCCTGCGTCACCGTGGCGCGAAACGCCGGCAGATACGTCTCCTCCAGGTCGCGCGGCGAGGGGTCCACGTTGAACCCGTGGCGCAGCGGCTCCGGCCCGTTGTGCACCGCAAAGTGCTTGCTGGTGGCCACCGCGCGCAGATGGTTCATGTCGTCGCCCTGCACGCCCTCGATAAAGGCCACGCCCATCCGCCCCGTCAAAAAGGGATCTTCGCCGTAGGTCTCCTGTCCGCGGCCCCAGCGTGGATCGCGGAAGATGTTGATGTTGGGCGACCAGAAAGTCAGCCCGAAGAAGATGCGGTGATTGTCCTCGCGCTGCGCCTGGTTGTACTTGGCGCGCGCCTCCGTGGAGATGACCGTGCCCATGCTGTGCATCATCGCCGGGTCCCAGGTCGCGGCCATGCCCACGGCCTGCGGAAACACCGTGGCATAGCCCGCCCGCGCCACTCCGTGCAGGGCTTCGTTCCATGTCTGGTAGTCCGGCACGCCCAGCCGCGGAATCGCCGTCGCATAGTCTTCCAGCTGCGCGGCCTGCTCGTCCAGCGTCATGCGCTGCACCAGGTCGTGCGCGCGCTGCTGCGGGCTCAGGCTGGGGTTTAGATAAGCGGGTTCCTGTGCCACCGCCAGCGTGAAAAGGGCAGCAAAGACCAGTGGCGTAACCGTAAGCCATCTGCGATTCGGCATGGTGTTGTTCCTCCCGGGGCGCGACTTTCCCGTTCGCACGGCCCGCGTGCGCTGTCCTTCCTCCGGCGCGAATCCGCGTCCGCGTGCAGGCGTCCGGAAAAGCGATCTTCCAGCGCCCGAAATGTGGATAGGACAGACGTCAGGAACTCTACTAGGCCAGGGGCTTGCTT
>JAJYBT010000122.1 GCA_021778875.1 Acidobacteriota bacterium
ACGGTAGTCGGCGCGCAGGATCCTGGCGACACGGTCATCGTGCCGGGCGGCACTTGGCTAGGTCAGATGCGGAGCCTCCCTTCGCCTGCTTGCGCCGAGTTGCGAGGCGAGCAGGAGCAGCGACTCATCCGCACCGTGCGCAGCGGCGAGTTGCACGCCTCCCGCGCTGCAGGGGATCGTGACGATGGGCACGCCGGCAAGGCTGAAGGGCGTGGTGTAACGCAGCAGGCGGCCGCGCGTTTGGCTGTGGTCGGCGCCGGCGTCAAGGCGGGCCACGGGAATTGCGGGCATCAGCAGGAGTTCATGCGTGGCGAAGAGTTCATCGATGCGCGCGCGAAAATCTGCGTGGCGCTGTCGCAGCAGGGCGATTTCGCTGTCGCTGATGCGTGCGCCCCACTCCAGGCGCTCGCGGATGGCAGGTTCAAATTTGTCATGATGGCCTGCGTGTATTCGGGCTGCCTCCCAAGCCTGGATGGGTGCAAAGATTTCAAACGACTCAGCCCACCAGTCAGGATTGAACGTGGATGCGCGCAGGCCAAGGGCCTGTAATTCCGTGGCCGTGGAGTGCAGGCTGGCTGCAACCGCGGGCTCGCAGTCGTGCAGAAAGCTGTCTGCCACCACGGCGAAGCGCGTGAGGCGGAGCTGTGCGGGAAGCTTCTGCGGCGCAAAAAGGCCCGCCAGCAGCGGCGCATCTTCGAGGTCGCGGAAGAGGCATCCCATGGTGTCAAACGATTGCGCCAGGTGCGCTGCTCCGCGCCAGTCGCCGCGGCCAAACGAGGCCCGATAACCGGCCAGCCCGCAGAGAGCGGCGGGGGCACGAATGGAGCCGCCCGTGTCTGTGCCGATGGCGGCGATGGCAGAACCCTCAAGCACGCTAGCTGCAGCGCCGCTTGACGAGCCGCCCGTGAGCGCGCGCGGATTGCCGGGCTGGAGGCAGTCGCCAAATTCGGGATTCTCACCGGTGATGCCATACGCCAGCGGATGCAGGTGTGTTTTGCCAGTGATTACCGCGCCTGCAGCGCGCAGCCGCTCCACGAGCCACGAATCACGCGCTGCGATGCCGAGCAACTCCCGATAGAAGCGCACGCCGCAACTGGTTGGAGCGCCGGCGAGATCAAAGCAGTCCTTGACGGAGATGGGCAGCCCCCAGAGCGGGCTGCGGCCATCGCTAAACGGGCCAGCCTCGCCGCGCGGCATGGCTTCAGCGCGTGCTGCTTCAGCCAGCGTCCAGGCGCGTTCCTGCCACAGGTAGGTATTGCGGCCGGCATTGCGGTTGCTGCGGTCAAGCGCCTGCGCGGCGAGCTCGGCCGGGCTCACAGACCCGTTTGCGAGCGCGCGGCGAAGGTTTCCCAATGTCCATGGCGCATCAGTCATAGTTACGATTTTAGGTGGATCACCAGCCTCAAAGTCACCGGCGGTCATCGGATTGGAAACAGCTCTCGCGCAGGAAGGATTTGCTTGCTCAGGGCAGCGCTGACGGTATGAACCGGCTCGTTGACAACCTGGCTGAGCCGCAGCTTGAGCGCCACGCTGCAGAGCAGGTATGCATGAAGTTCGCTGAAGCCCCAGCGGCTGGTCAACAGGTCAATCATGCGGCTGGTGGCAGCGCGCGCCGTGGCGGCCAGATCGGTGCCCGTCTCGACCACAACCCATGCGTCGGCAGCCGAGTCTGGCGCTGCTGTGTCGCTGGCCTCCACGAGCGGGCCTTCGAGCGGCTGTTGCTTGTGCAGCTTGAAGCGCAACGCGGCATCCAGCGGACACTCGATGCCGTTGATGCAGACCTCGCCATCGCCCTGAGCCGCATGACCATCGCCGCAACTGAAGAGCGCGCCATGGTTGTAGACGGGCAAATAGAGCGTTGCGCCGGCGCAAAGCTCGCGCACATCGAGATTGCCGCCGAACGGCCCCGGCTCCCGCGTGCGGAATGCTCCATCGCCGGCGCGCGCCACGCCCATGACCCCGAGGAAAGGCCGGACTGGAACAATCGCGGGCTCAAGCGAACTCGTGGACTCCCCTTCAAGCTGCCAATGGAAAAGATAGGGCTTATGAAAGCGCTCTTTCAAAAAGCCCAGCCCCTCCACTACGCTGGTCCAGCCCCAGCCGCTGTGCAGAGTCGCCAGAACGTCCACCTGCAAAACGTCGCCGGGCTCTGCGCTTTCAATCCAGATTGGCCCAGTGAGCGCGTGAATGCGCGCGCGGTCGATGCGGAG
Source organism: Acidobacteriota bacterium (assembly GCA_021778875.1). The sequence goes on from JAJYBT010000122.1 coordinate 2,211, forward strand.
ATATTCAGCGGTAGTCATGCCTGGCTTCACCTGGCCACCGCTTGCGTCTGCACACTCGATCTGCACCACGTCGCCGGGAGTGATGTGAAGCCTGGGCTGCAACGATCGGTCCCATGCCGAATGGGTTGGTTCAGCTGAGAGAGAGTGCTCTTTCATGGCTCGTTCGTACTCACGATGATTTGCGGCGCCACAGGTGCGTTGCCTGGCAGCAGAGGCCGGAACGCTGCGAAATTCATTGCGGCGGAGCAGAGTCGCTTCATTTGCATTCGAATGTAGCACGAGTGCGAGGAATCATTCCTGGGATTCGCGTGGCGAAGAGTCTCTGCGTGATATGCACGGCAATGGGCAATCGAGGAACAAATGCCTGCAACGCAGAAGCCGGTGGATCACTGGTCTGCCCATTGTAATTGTCGGCAAATTTGCCTGCGCATGTGCCGCGGACTCGCATGCATAGAGCGCGCGATAGACTTGTGTCAATGCCTGTTGCCGCCATCATTCTTGCAGCCGGGGCCAGCCGCCGGCTTGGTCAGCCCAAACAGCTCATTGCGTTTCGCGGTGAAGCTCTGCTTGCGCGGACAATTCGACTGGCGCACGAGGCTGGCGCCGCGCCGGTGCTGGTTGTGCTTGGCGCTCATCTTCAAATCATTCGCGAGGCAATCGAGTTCAACGAGGCCGTGCCTGTTTCAAATGAGCTTTGGGAGCAGGGCATCTCCAGCTCGATTCATGCGGGGCTGCAAGCAGTGGACGTGCATGCGCCTCAAGCGTCCGGCGTGCTGCTGATGAGCTGCGACCAGCCGCGCCTGAGTGCGGTGCATCTGCGCATGCTGATGGAGACCTTTGCCGCACAGGGCGCGTCTTGCATTGTGGCGTCAGTTTACACAGGCATTCAGGGCGTCCCCGCTGTGTTTCCCCGCGCGCTATTTCCCGAGCTGCGCGGTCTTCAAGGTGAGCAGGGCGCGCGCTCCCTGCTGGCGCAGCCGCTCTGCCCGGTGATTACGCTGCCGTTCGACGGCGGCGAAGTGGACATTGACGTGCCCGCCGACCTGGCCCAACTGGAATAGACGTTATCGTTGGATGGTGGCTTCGATGTAGCCGTGCGGCTCGCTCACCGGCTCTGCGTCATCCCACGCTCGCACGCCTGCGATGCGCCCCTGCTCCACCACGAGCGTTGCGGGCTTGATTCCCTGCGGCGTGAGCACGCGGGTTGAGCGAAATGCCTGTGCCATACTGTGTTTACTTTCGCCGCTCAGGGAGGCAGAGAGCAAGACCTAATGCTTCATAAGGCAAAACCGGAATTCATGCGACGCGCCATCGCGCTTGCAACTGAGAATGTGTTAACCGGCAAGGGCGGGCCGTTCGCGGCCGTCATCGTGCGCAACGGAAGGATCATCGGCGAGGGTGCAAACTCAGTGACCGCGTCGCTGGACCCCACGGCGCATGGCGAGGTGAACGCGATTCGCGCCGCATGCCGTGCGCTGGCGACTTTTACGCTGACCGGCTGCGAACTTTACACGAGCTGCGAGCCCTGCCCCATGTGCCTTGGCGCGTCCTACTGGGCGCGTCTGGACGCCATCTACTACGGATGCAGCGCCGCCGATGCCGCGCGCGCGGGCTTTGACGATGCGTTTCTCTATGATGAGTTCCGCAAGGATCGCGGGGGACGCTCACTGCCGGCCACGCAGATGCTCAGCGATGAAGCGTGGGTCAGCTTTGCCGCGTGGATCGCCTCGCCGGACAAGATTGAATACTGAATCAACGGCGCAGCTTGCGGCAGGGACGGATGAAGCGCCCTAGAACAGGATGCGGGCCTCGGTGATGAGGTTGTGGTTATAGAACGAGAAGTGCGACGTGGCAATCTGCATGCCGCCGTCGAGCACCAGGACGGGATGCGTTGATTCCCAGCTCTTTCTCCGGATCATGTAGAAGGCCGCAGGCGTGATGAAATTCTGCATCTCGCCGTCGTAGATGCTGCCTTTGACGAAGGCGGCGTTGTTCTCCACGTCGAACCACGTGTGCGCGGTGGGATGCACCTGCGCTGCCACGTTCCACTCGATGATGCGGCCCTGCTGCGCAATCTTGCCGGTGGGCAGCAGGCCGCCGATGGTGGATTGCACATTGAACCTGCCGCGCGCGATGCCCGCCGCAATCTTCGGATCAAAGTAGCTGGTGAGCATGAAGTTTTCATACGCGCGCGGGGCAAAGCCATAAGTCGTAATCGCCGTCACCGCAAAGTTGCCGTGCTCGGCGTTGCCTGAGGCGATGCGGTACTTCAACTGCGTGGCCGCGTTGCCAAAGCCGTCTTTGAAGGCGGCGGAGTGATTGCGGAAGTAGGATGGAGGATCGAGATCCCACTGAACGCGATTGCCGATGATGGTCGAGATGCCGTGATCGTTGCCGTAGATAAAGATGTGCTCGCCGGGGGCGTGCTGGTTGGCGACGGAGAACCGCGCCGCTTGCGCCAGGCGCGCATCGGACTGAATCAGCGGCCCCATCCACGAGGGCTGCACGGCTGTCATGTCGGCATTGCGCGCCCTGAATTGCCCGTAGAAAGACTGCTGCGCCGAGGCCGCGCACGCGCCCGCTGCGAAGGCAGCCGCCAACGCCAGAGATGAGATTGTCCTGAAGAAATTCACAGCTTGAATCCGTTATAGCGAAGAGAGCGGAGGAGTTCTGTGATCTACGCCACTGAATCGATTTTCCCATGTTTGGGAATCGCGGGCGCGGTGCGCGGACCGCAGCGTACCGCAGTGTGAGCGGCGTTCTATACTGCGTGGCATGAAGAGCTTGCGGTTCCTTACGCTTTTTGCCGTGGCGGTCGTGGGTGTTGTTCCGCCGATCGCGGCCCAGACCGCCGAGGTCTGGCAGATGCAGGATTCGGGCACGAAGGCGGGGATGCGCGGGATTGATTCGGTGGATGGGACGAAGAATGGAATGGTGGCGTGGGCCAGCGGAACGGGCGGGACTGTGCTGAGGACCACAGACGGCGGCGCGCACTGGCAAAAGTGCGCCGTGCCGGATGCGGCGACAGATGGGGCGACACTGGATTTTCGTGGCATCCAGGCGTGGGATGCGCAGACGGCGATTGTGATGGCAAGCGGGCCAGGGGACAAGAGCCGGTTGTATAAGACGGAGGACGGGTGCCAAACCTGGAAGCTCGTCTTCAAAAATCCTGACAAAATTGGCTTCTGGGATGCAATCCGTATGTGGACGCCGACTGAAGGTTTTCTTGCTGGTGATCCAGAGACTGACTCAGACTCCGATCGTCCGAAGGTGGAATGGCCGTACCTTTCTGAGTTCACCTCTTGGAACGGCTTCGTGGATGACTCTGTCTTTCTCGCGAGCGTCGAGGCCAGAGTGGGAGAATCGTCGTTCGCTGCGAGTAACACCTGCCTTGTTCTAGGTCCGTTTCGAAACAAAGATGGAGAGGCAAGAGAAGCTTGGCTGGCTACCGGAGGCCCAAGTGGTTCACGCGTGCTCCACTACTCACACATCTTAGGTGGCGAACCAGAGCGCCAGACGTCCAATGAAGTAGAACTCTCGATGTTTCCGAAAACCTCAAGCGGCGGGATTTTCTCTCTCGACCTGCGTAGTTCTATGACCTTCGTTGCTGTCGGCGGGGACTATACCAAGCCAAACGATTCTACTGGCACCGCCGCCTGGTCATCTGATGGCGGAGAGCACTGGGCCGCAGCAACGAAGCCGCCTCACGGCTACCGCTCCGCCGTGCAGTGGAGCGAGAGTCTGAAAGCGTGGATCACCGTCGGCGCGAACGGCTCGGACATCAGTCGCGATGATGGCAGGACATGGCAGCCGCTGGATGACGGCAATTGGAATGCGCTGTCGCTGCCCTTTGTTGTTGGACCGAACGGGCGGATTGCGCGGCTCAATGCGGCTGCCGTGTCACTCACCCGAGCCCATCATGTATCCGCCACGCCTTGAGAGGGTGCGGAGAGATACAACAGAGGCAGCCCAGACGAAAGGGCAGAGGAGCGCAGGGCCTGAAGGCCAGACCGATTTCAAGCCACTTACGGCACGAGTAAAACTCGTGCCCTGACACAAGACTTTGCCGCCGGCGAGTTTTTTCGCAGCCTGTTCAGGGTGGTTTTGGCGACTTTACAACTCCCGCGCTATTGCCAGAACAGAACCAGGCTGTGTCACGTTAAAATAGAGGGAACCGGATGAACCAAACCTCTCCAGCGGCTGCCAGCCAGGCCTCCCGCTCCACGCGGGGCTCGGAGTTGCGGGCGCCGGAGGCATCTCCGATCATTCAGGTTCGAGGTCTGGAAAAGACCTACCGCACGGCGCGCGGCGCACTTACCCTCTTCCATGGACTGGACTTAGACGTGATTCCCGGCGAGCTGGTGGCCATTGTGGGCCAGTCCGGCGCGGGTAAGAGCACACTTTTGCACATTCTCGGTGCTCTTGATACCCCTACCGCGGGGACTGTACACTGCGCGTCAACCAATGTGGCCGGTCTGTCGCAGCGGGAAGCGGCAGCTTTTCGCAATCGCGAGATTGGCTATGTGTGGCAGTTTCATTACCTTCTGCCGGAGTTTTCGGCGTTGGAGAATGTGGCCATGCCGTTGCTGGCACGAGGGTTGGCACGGCGCGAGGCGCTGACGGCGGCGGCCATGTGGTTGAAGGAGGTTGACCTGGAGGATCGCGCAGATCATCGGCCCGGCGAGCTTTCCGGCGGCGAGCAACAGCGCGTGGCGCTGGCGCGGGCGCTGGTGGGCGCTCCGCGGCTGCTGCTGGCCGACGAGCCAACCGGCGACCTGGACGAGATGACCGCAGGCAAAGTCTTCGGCCTGCTGGAGCGGTTGCACGCGACGCACGGGCTCACCTCGATTGTGGTGACCCACAACCCGGATCTGGCCGCGCGCTGTACGCGGACTCTGCGCCTGGAGAGCGGGCGACTT
>JAJYBT010000123.1 GCA_021778875.1 Acidobacteriota bacterium
CCGTGTTCTCGACGCCGCATCCGTGAAGCCGGAGCCAGCCGAACCGCAAGAGGATAAGCCGCGACGCTCAAGGTCGAAAAGCGCAAGGCAACCTGCCGCATGCCGCGAGCTGTTCGCCAACCTCTCAGAGTATCTGGATGGCCGGGTGGAGCCGCGCACCTGCGACCAGATGCGCGAGCATATTGAAGGTTGCCCGTCCTGCGTGGCGTTTCTGCGTGACTTGCGCACGGCCATCGACCGCTGCCGCTCGCTGGAAGTCCCATGCGATCAAGCGATTGCTCCCCGCCTCCGCTCCATCCTTACGCGCGAATACCTGCGCATGCTGGGCATGGCGGTTCCAGAAAGATTGTCCTCAAACCTGTAACGAAATGCCCCGCGTGTGTCTTTATTCCCATGAAACACCAGGAGCCATCATGGAAGTTAAAGTTACGCATCTCGACCAGGTTAGATTCGCCATTCAAGCACGTTCGCATTCCATCATTTCCGATCAGCCCACAGACAACGGCGGCGCAGACTCCGGAATGACACCTCCCGAGCTCTTGCTCGGTTCAATTGGCTCCTGCGCCGCCTTCTACGCGCTCCAGTACCTCAAGACGCGCCATCTCGACGACCGCAACGTGGAGGTCACCGTCAACGCGGATAAACTGCGCCATCCCTCGCGGCTCGGCAATTTCGTCGTGCAGGTGTCCTGTCCCCTCGCTCTCACCGAGGAGCAGACCGAAGGCATGATGCGCTCCGTGCATCACTGTCTGGTGCACAACACTCTCCTGAATCCCTCGCAGATTGAGGTCAGGTTGGCACTCAGCGAATTCCTCCCGCAAGGGGCCTGAGAGCGTCTCGCATCTTACCTGTCATGGAGAGGCGATAATTGCCGTATGGCAAGCCTGGAAAACTTCCGCCTCGTTGTCTTTCGCACGGTCGCGGAGCAGCTCAGCTTTCGCAAGGCTGCGGAAGAGCTCTACCTTACGCAGCCCGCGGTGAGCCTGCAGATCAAGGCGCTCGAAGAAGATCTCGGCGTCCAGTTGTTTGACCGCAGCGGGTCGCGCATCGCGCTCACTCAGGCGGGCAAAACGCTGCTGCATTACGCCGCGCAGGTGAGCGCGCTCCTGGCGCGCGCCGAGCATGAGGTGTTCGCCCTGAGCGGCGAGCATGCGGGCCACCTTGCGCTCGGCGCCTCCACAACCATCGCGCAATATGTGCTGCCCCGCCTGCTGAGCGGCTTCCGCCACGAGCATCCTCGCGTGCAGACCACATTGATCAGCGGCAACACCGAGCGCATCGTGGACGCCGTCGCGCAGCAGCAGATTACGCTCGGATTGATTGAAGGGCCTGCGCACAGCCGCGATGTGAAGACCGAGCCATTCCTCGTGGATGAGCTGGTTCTGATTGTGCCCGCCGCGCATGAGTGGGCCGAGCGCACATCGGTGGCCTGCTCGGAAATCACCGAGACGCCGCTGCTGGTGCGGGAGCGCGGCTCCGGCACGCGGCACGTGATCGAGATCGCCCTCGAGCGCCAGCACGTCAAGCGGGCCGCGTTGCAGATTGTCATGGAACTCGATTCCGTTGAGGCCATCAAATCCGCGGTCGAGGCGGGACTGGGCGCGGGCTTCGTCTCGCGCTGGGCCATCGCCAAGGACGTGCGGCTCGGCAACAGCTTCAAGATTGTCGAGATTGAGGGATTACGCATCCGGCGAGACTTCCTCATCGCATACGCCGCCGGCCCGGCGCCCCAGGGCCTGGCGCAGGAGTTCCGCCGCTTCCTCTTCGCGCGCGCCGGCGCTCAGCGCTCTCCTTCCAATGCAGGAAAGCCGCAGCCCGTGCTTCATGATAAGAAGCGCAAATAAGGCATGAGGACTTCTGCTTGGACTTCGAAAGCAAACTTCGGCAATGCTTGATTCATGTCCAGGAATCTCTTCTTTGCCGGGTTGATCCTTGCCGCAAGCGGTCTTTTTTCGCCGCCTCTCGCGCTGGTCGCCGGGCTTGTGTACGGCTTCTCCTTCGTTCATCCGTTTCACCTTGACGCCAAGCGCCTGTCGAAGCTCCTCCTCCAGGTCTCCGTGGTCGGTCTCGGATTCGGCATGGACCTGCAGCAGGTCATTCGCGTAGGCCGCTCGGGTTTCTTCTACACCGCGGCCAGCATCACCTTTGCCATGCTGCTGGGCTGGGGACTGGGCAAGGTGCTGGCGGTCGAGAAGCGCATCTCCTTCCTCATCTCCGCGGGCACGGCCATCTGCGGCGGCAGTGCTATCGCTGCCATTGCGCCCCTCTCCAACGCCACGGAAGAGGAGATCGCCGTTTCACTGGGCACCGTCTTTGTCCTCAACTCCGTCGCCCTCATCGCCTTTCCATTCATCGGCAACATGCTGCACCTCACGCAGACTCAGTTCGGGCTCTGGTCGGCGCTCGCCATTCATGACACCAGTTCCGTCGTCGGCGCCGCCGCCAAGTTCGGAGCAGTCGCGCTGGCCGTAGGCACCACCGTCAAGCTCGCCCGCGCCCTCTGGATCGTGCCCATGTCCATCGGTACCTCTGCGTTCAACAGGAGCAAGGCACGCGTCCAGTGGCCCTGGTTCATTCTCTTCTTCTGCCTCGCCGCGGTGGCCAACACCTACGTCCACGTCTTTCAGCCTGCGTATACCGAAATGAAGCATCTGGGCGTCATCGGCCTCACCGTCACGCTTTTCCTCATCGGCACCGGGCTCTCAAAGAAAACCCTGCGTGAGGTGGGCATACGGCCGCTGCTGCAGGGCGTTCTGCTCTGGCTCGTGGTGGCGGTGGGCTCGCTCGCGCTGATCCGCGCCGGGTGGATCTCGCTGTAAGTTCAGCGGCCATCGCGGCGCAATCTTCAGACTTCTGTTTGCCGGATCAGCTACGATGGCTTCATGCCGCCGCTTCTTGACATTCGCGACCTGCGCATCCGCTTTGGCGCTACCGAAGCCGTGCGCGGAGTGAGCCTTTATCTCGATGAGGGAGAAGTGCTCGGGCTGGTCGGCGAATCCGGCTCCGGCAAGAGCGCCACGGCGCTGGCCATCCCCGGCCTGCTCGGACCGTCCGCGCTGGTAAAGGGCCAGATCCTGTGGCAAAACCCGGACGCCGGCAACAACGCATTGATTGACCTGCTGCGGCAGCCGCCGAATGCGCTGCGGCAGGTGCGCGGACGCCAGATCTCGATGATCTTCCAGGAGCCCATGACGGCGCTGAACCCCGTGATGCCCATCGGCCGCCAGGTGGCCGAGTGCGCCACTGCACACGCTCCCTCATGGACAGGCCGCGAGGCGAAGCGCAAAGCCATCGCCGCGCTTGAAGCCGTTGCAATTCCCGATGCCGCCAGCCGCTATGGCGACTACCCGCATCAGTTTTCCGGCGGACAGCGCCAGCGCATCCTCATCGCCATGGCGCTCATCAACCGCCCGCGCCTGCTTATCGCCGACGAACCCACCACCGCGCTCGACGTAACGGTGCAGGCGCAGATTCTGGATCTGCTCACCCGGCTGCAGCGCGAGCAGGCGCTGGCCATGCTGTTCATCTCACATGACCTGGCCGTGGTCGGCCAGGTGGCAAGCCGGGTGGCTGTCATGCGGTCGGGTCAGGTGGTTGAGACTGGGCCAGCCGCCCGCCTGCTCTCCGCGCCCGCTCACTCCTACACGCGCAGCCTGCTGGCCGCTGTTCCCACTCTGCGCACCCCGCGAGACATGCCTCTCGCCTTCGTCAGGAGTGCGCAACCCGAATCGCCTCACGATGCACCGCGCACGGGATGAAATCGCGCGCAGGCACGCACGACCCGCAGCAGCATCAACCGGAACAATCCGCAATGCGCAACGAAGTGAACCTCACCGCGCTGAAGCTGAACGCGCAAGGAGAAGGCAGGGTATGAATCACCTCACACGGATCTGCACGGCGGTGCTCCTCTGCATTCTGCCTGCATGTTCCGCACAAACACACCACGGCAAAACCGCGCCGCCTCCCAGGCCCGAGCCCACCGCGCCCGAGCTGTTTGACTACGTGCGCGGCCAGTTGCTCGCGCTCAGCCCCGAGGATGAAATCAACGACAGCATCGAGGTTTCATGGGATCCATCCACAAAAATGATGACTGTCAGAGAGCCAGGCGGCCATTGCGATCAATATCTGAACGCGCTCGACACAAACACTGCGGTCTGGGATGTGTTTGACCCCAGCGACTCTGTCCAGCAGCGGGACAAGCTCCTGCGGCTCACGCTGATTTCAGTAAGCGGAAAGACGGGAAGAGTCTGCTACGACAAGCAGAATCACGTGGACCCCGGCCTGTTGGGCAATCGCGTGCGGCTGCTCTTCTCTCTCGACAAGGCGGAAGAGGTTCCGCACTTTCAGGACAAGATGGCCAAGGCCTTCAAGAAGCTGGTCGTGCTCAGCGGCGGCGCTCCGGAGCAGGATCTCTTTTAGTGCCCGCCGGGTCCGGCAATCGGGCTCCGCATGGCTCCAGCAGAGACACAACCGCCTTCCAGGGCAACCCGGAAGGCGGAGTGGCATAAGTGTTTTCGAACTACTCGGCGACGGCGGCTTCCGCCACGGGCGCGGCTTCCTCTGCCGCATCGCCAATCACCTGCACCTTCACGTGCGCGGTCACTTCGCGGTGCAGCTTGATGGCCACGGTGTAGTCGCCCAGGCTCTTCAGCGGATCAGAAAGCTGAATCTTGCGGCGGTCCACCTCAAAGCCCTTGGTTTCGAGTTCGCCGGCAATATCAGCCGACGTCACCGAGCCAAAAAGCTGGCCATTTTCGCCCGACTTGCGCGTAAAGCTCAGCACGACCGGCGCCAGTTTGCTCACCAGCTCCTCCGCCTGCGCCTTTTCAGTGGCGGAGCGGCGGGCGGCAGAGGCCTTCATCTGCTCGATGACAGCCTTGTTTGCCAGGGTAGCCTGCAGCGCCAGCTTGCGGGGCAGCAGAAAGTTACGGCCGTAGCCGTCGGCCACCTTGACGACATCGCCGCGGTGGCCCAGGTTAGCTACGTCTTCCTTCAGAATAACTTCCATTTCAAAATCTCCAGTGTTGCGGGCGGCGCTCGGGCTGGCCGTCTTGTCTGTTAGACACCAACGGCAGCCAGGGGTTGCACCGCGCAGGATTCTACATCGGCATCGGAAACATTGTCGCCACTTTCGCCCCGCTGCTTCCTGCAACTAATTGGTTACAGGCGGGACCAGGCGACATGCGCCGCTTAGTGCCGCGTGGCGAAGGGCAGCAGGGCGATGTTCCGGGCCTGCTTGATGGCGCGGGTCAGGCGGCGCTGGTGCGTCGTGCACACGCCGGTAAGCCGTCGCGGCACAATCTTGCCGCGTTCGGCCACAAACCCTTGCAGCAGACGGACATCGCGGTAAGGGATCGCGTCAATCTTCTCCGTGCAGAACTTGCACACCTTCTTGCGGCGGAAGAACTTGCCGCGGCCACCGGGGCCGCCACCGGGACGGCCGCCAGGGCCGCCCGCTGGCCGTCCGGCCGGACGGGAAGGATGCGCGCTCGGGCTTGGGCCGGTCTCCGCAGCGGCGGCTTGGGGTGCTGCGCCCGTCTCGGGCGCCTTGCCAGGGGTCTCTTCAGACATCGTGTTACCTCATGATTCTCTTTGCTTCCGGCGTCCGGTCAGGGGCGCGGGAACACAGGATTGGGCCGGAGCCGGTCGCGTCATTCAAGGGCGCCGGCGGCGGCGATTCGTGACAAGCCTCAGGCGCTGGCCTGAACCGCTTCAGGGGCCTCAGCCGAAGCCGGAGCCGCAACCGGGGCCGGAGCCGGGATCGGTGCCGGGGCGGCGGCGGGCTCCGCGCTCAGCTTCCTGCGCGTGCCGCGCAGCGCCTTCACCTTGGCAAGCCGCTTCTCTTCCTCGTCAATGCGCACGGTGATGAACTTGATCACCGGCTCGGAGACGCGCAGGCGGCGCTCCAGCTCAAGCACGACCGCGCCGTTGGCCTCGATGGTCAGCAGAACATAGTTGCCGTCGTTGAACTTGCGCACCATGTATGCAAGCTTGCGCCGGCCCATCTTCTCGACAGACTTGACCACTCCGCCGCCGTTGGTGACGGAAGTGTTAAAGCCGGCAATCAGCTTGTCGACATCCTCTTCGACCGCGTCGGGCCGAACGATAAACATAACCTCATACAAACGGGACATCCGGTTTCCTTTTCCGCTGGAGCCCCTCGCCCCAGCCGCTGCCGCCGGCAAACACCATAGCGGCCATCTCTCTTCCACAGGGGTCTTCAACTCCCTGCTTTTACTGCTCCGCCGGGCCGTTTCGCTCGCGGCGGTTGAACTCGTTCATCGCGGGTCCCGGGCCGTCCTCGATGATGCGCCGCGTGGCTGTCGCCACCCGGTCCAGCACCTCGTCCAGCACCGTCAAATCCGCCTTGCGCATCGGCGACAGCAGGTAATCCCTGCCTGGCCGTTTTCCCCCGCCGGCGGCAAGCGCCTCCGCTGGAAGATTCGGCCCCACGCCAATCCGCAGGCGCAACCACTCCTGGCTGCCCAGGGCCGAGGTAATGCTGCGGGCTCCGTTGTGGCCCGCCGGCGAACCGCGCTCCCTGATCTTGAAGCTCCCCAGCCCCAGGTCCAGCTCGTCGTAAATTACGAGCAGATCCCGTGCCGGGTCCGCCTCAAACTCCCGCACCAGAGCGGCTACTGAAGCCCCGCTCAGGTTCATGAATGTCTCCGGCTTGGCCAGCACCACCTCGCGCCCTGCCATGCGGCAGGTTGCGGTGGTGGCCCGGCAGCGCCGGTTCTGCACCACAACGCCCTCCTGCAGGGCGATGCGGTCAATTGCCATGAACCCCGCGTTATGCGGCGTCCACAGATATTCGAGGCCGGGGTTGCCAAGACCCACCACCAGAAAGGGGCCACGACGCCCGCCGGACTCGCTTGCCTCGGCCAATGTCTACTTCTTCGCCTCGGGCTTCTTGGCCTCTGTTTCGACCTTGCCCTTCTTGGCCACTTCCGGCTCGGCCGCGCCAGCCGCGGCTACCGCCGCCTCTGCCTCAGCCGCGGGAGCCGCTTCTTCACGGATCGAAACCACGTGCGCCACGGTCGTATCTTCCGCGCTCAGAAACTTTACCTTGTCCATGTGGGGCAGGTCGCTCACGCGCAGCACCCCGTGCAGGC
>JAJYBT010000124.1 GCA_021778875.1 Acidobacteriota bacterium
TTGCCTACAACCTGTATCCGGGGCCGAGCGCCAAGAAGGGCGTCTACTCCATGCTGCTGGACATTGGCGAGCGCGAGGGGTGGACGACCAACCACTGCGCCGCGGTGGCGGTGGTGACGCCGTATGAGAATCAGCTGATCCTGATGCACGAGGGCGCCTCCGGCGGCGGCAAGAGCGAGATGACGGAGCACATCCACCGCATGGAGGATGGGCGCCTGCTGCTGGGACGCAACGTAATCACCAAGGAAGAGCGGACGCTGGTGCTGCCGGAGGCCTGCCACCTGCGGCCCATCGCGGACGACATGGCCTGCGCGCATCCCAGCTACCAGGGCGCGAACGGCCGGCTGACCGTTGCAGACGCGGAGAACGCATGGTTTGTGCGCGTGGATCACATTCGCCGCTATGGCACGGCGCCGAACCTGGAGCGGCTGTGTATTGATCCGCCGGAGCCGCTGATCTTTCTGAATCACTACATTGTTCCGGGAGGCAACTGCCTGACGTGGGAGCACGTGGAAGACGCTCCCGGCAAGCTTTGCCCCAATCCGCGGGTGATTCTGCCGCGGCGCATGATCGAGGATATTCTGGGCGGTCCGCAGCGGGTGGACGTGCGCAGCTTTGGGGTGCGCTGCCCGCCGACGCATCGGGAGAGCCAGCTTTACGGAATTCTGGCGATGATGCATGTGCTGAGTCCGGCGCTGGCGTGGCTGTGGCGACTGGTGGCTCCGCGCGGACATGCGAACCCCAGCATCCAGGACCAGAAGACGCGGGAGATGCAGTCAGAGGGCGTGGGCTCGTACTGGGCCTTTGCCACGGGCCGGCGGGTGGACCAGGCGAACCTGCTGCTGCGCCAGATTGTGGAGACGCCGGAGACGCGGCACGTGCTGATTCCCAACCAGTACATCGGGGCGTGGAAGGTGGGCTTTATGGCGGAGTGGATTGCCCGCGAGTACATGGCGCGGCGAGGCAGCGCGAAGTTTGGCCGCGAGCAGGTGGATGAGGCGATTTGCCCGCTGCTGGGATATATTCCGCGGCAACTGCGCGTGGAGGGCTTCATGATTCCGCGGGTGTTTCTGCACGTGGAGGAGCAGCTGCAGGGCGGCATGGACGTGTACGAGGAAGGCGCACGGCAGTGGCGCGAGTTCTTTGCGCGCGAACTGAAGCAGTTTCTGGTGCCGGACATGGAGCCGCTAGGCAAGCGCATCATCGAGGCCTGCCTGGATGGCGCGCATCAGGAGGACTATCGCCGCCTGATTCCGCATCCGATGTTCCGCGAGGACGAGGCGTAACGTTCAGCACCAGGAAAGACAGTACGGGGAAAGACGAATCCGGGCCGGCCATGCAGAGAACGCGTGGCCGGCCCGGATTTTTTGCGGGAGCGAATGGGCGGTCTGCGCGGCTATTCTGAAGTGGACCCATGCCCGCAGCCGTGCGCCAGTTCGACGTGATTGTGTTGGGCGCGGGAGCGGCCGGGCTGATGTGCGCCGCGGTGGCCGGGCAGCGCGGGCGGCGGGTGGCGCTGCTGGACCATAACGCGCAGCCGGGGCGGAAGATCCTGATCTCGGGCGGCGGACGCTGCAACTTTACCAATCTGCACTGCGGGCCGGGGAACTTTCTTTCGGCCAATCCGCACTTCTGCAAGTCGGCGCTGGCGCTTTACCAGCCGAGGCACTTTCTGGAGCTGGTGGAGCGGTATGGCATCCGGTGGCATGAGAAGACGCTGGGGCAGCTCTTCTGCGACCAGTCGGCGCACGCGATTTTGAACATGCTGCTGGCGGAGTGCGAGCGGGGCGGCGTGGAACTGGTGCTGAACGCGCGCGACATTGCCGTGGAGCGCGATGCGGCGGGGTTTGGCGTGGCGACGTCGCAGGGGGAGTTTGCGGGCGGCGCGCTGGTGGTGGCGACGGGCGGGCTGTCGATTCCGAAGCTGGGCGCGACGGGGCTGGGCTACGCGCTGGCGCGGCAGTTCGGGCTGGGCGTGGTGGAGCCGCGGCCGGCGCTGGTGCCGCTGGTGCTGGGCGGCGCGGAGGCGCAGTGGACGGCGCTGGCCGGAGTGTCGGCCGATGTGGTGGCGCAGGCAGGAGGCGGCCCGAGGTTTCGCGAGAAGCTGCTGGTGACGCATCGGGGATTGAGCGGGCCGGCGGTGTTGCAGGCCTCGAGCTACTGGCGGGCGGGCGAGCCGCTGGTGGTGGACTTTGCGCCCGGCGCGGCGGTGCTGGAGCCGCTGCTGAGGCAGGGCGCTCGGCGCGACGCGGCGGCGCTCAGGCAGGCTCTGCGGGAGGTGGTTCCGCAGCGGCTGGCGGGCTTTCTGGCGGAGGCGGGCGGGCCGCGCGGCTGGAGCAATGCGGCGCTGGAAGCGTGCGAGCGCGGCGTGCATCGCTGGGAGTTTCATCCGGCGGGCACGGAGGGCTTTGCGAAGGCCGAGGTGACGGCAGGCGGCGTGGACACAGCTGGGCTGCAGGCACGGACGATGGAGGCGCGCGCGGTGCCGGGGCTGTACTTTATAGGCGAAACGGTGGACGTGACCGGGCACCTGGGCGGATTCAACTTCCAGTGGGCGTGGGCCTCGGCCACGGCCGCAGGGCGAGCGGTGTAGCGGCTATCGCCACTGAATCTGCTGGCCCTGCTGCGGGGTGGCCGGTTGCTGCTGCTGAGGCTGAACCGGCTGCGGCGCTGCGGTCTGTTGCTGGCCGGCGGGAGCCTGCTGGCCCGACGACGGCGGCGGCACGGGCGGCGCTCCGGGGTTGGACGGCGGACTGAGCACGAAGCCGGTGCGCACGAGCGCGAAACCCTGCTGGGAGAGCTCGGCCTGCAGGAGCTGATTTTGCGGGCCGCTGAAGAGCTCAGTGACGTTGCCGGCAATGGTGGCGACGAGGTGATGCACGGTGACGGGCCGGCCATTGAGGGTGCCCTGCTGGTCCGCGTAGGTGGCGAGAGTGACGGCATCGACGGAGCCGGACTGCTTGGGCACGATGGCCCAGAGATCGCGATTGTTCTGGCGGGCGGCCAGGTTGAGCAGAGTCTGCAGAGCGCCGGGGTCAAAGTCGGGCAGGAAGACGGCGGCCGGATGCGCGGCAAGACGGGTGGTGGTGCTATGCCCGTTGGCCGAGATATTGATGAGCATCTGGGCGGAGTCTGGCGCGGCCGAGACGGAGACGGCTTCGCCGTTGATGGTGGCGCTCAACTGGACATGCTGCAACTGGCTGGCCGGGGAGAGCTGCTCGTTCTTGGAGAAGGCGTAGTTGAGGCCCTTCATGTTGACGCGCACGAGCGAGGTGGAGTTGAGGCCGCCGGAGGCCGGGGCGATCTGGAAGTTGGCGTTGCCGACGGATTTCTCGTGCAGGTTCACCGAGAAGCTGCCGGATTGCGACTCCGCAGAGACGGGCGTGGCGTGAGGGCCGCAGGCAACCAGCAGAACAAGGGGCAATAAAGCGAGCGTTTTGACGGTCTTTTTCATCGCACTGGTGGTTTAGACACAGAAATCCGGCGAAAAGTTGTGAGGGCGCGGGCCCGTGCGATAGCGGATCAGCAAGTCAGCGAGTTAGCGAGTCGGCGAGACAGCAAGTCAGCAAGGCAGCGAGACAGCTGGTAGCTTGCGGAGATGAATCGGACTGGACTGGTCGGGATTCGAGCTCGTAATTTTTCGCACGATTTTCTGTGGAAAACAAAATTTTCAGGGGGGGTGGGGGGTACCCCGTCTCTGGCTGCCTGCTGCCGCCGCGCTGGCCGGGTGATTGCGCACGGTCCCGGTTGTGGCTGCGTGATTCGACATACTTCAAGGTTAGCGAATGGGCAGGAAATGATTCGCACATTGCGCCGGAAGATTTTTCGCTTTGTTTTCAGCTCGTTAGGGAGCTGGTGGAGACGGAGACGGGTTGACAGGCGATGGGATTGGAAGCGCGCCGCATTTTTTCTCTGGACAAATTTTACTGTATGACATACAGTGTATTGCGTACAGTGTATGGGGAACAGTATGAATGCGACTGACCCACTTTTTGAGAATCTTCGGCTAGAGCTGCGACGAGGCTGCCTGACCCTGGCCACGCTGGCGCAGCTTCGCCGGGAGCACTACGGCTACACGCTGCGCAAGGCGCTTGCCGACCGCGGCCTGGCGATTGATGAGAGCACGCTTTATCCCCTGCTGCGCCGCCTGGAGAGCCAGGGGCTGCTGCTGAGCCAGTGGCGCGAGGAGGACAAGCGCAACAAGCGCTTTTACCGCCTGTCTCCGCTTGGCGAGCAGATGCTTGCGCAGCTTGTGGGCGAGTGGCAGGAACTGAACGCATCCATTCACCGCATCCTCGGTGAATCTGAGTAGCGCCCGGCAAGGAGGACGCCATGGAACTTCTCGACCGTTATCTGCAAGCCGTGAGCAGGCATCTGCCGCGCTCTCGCCAGCAGGACATTCTGGCGGAGCTGCGCGTGAACCTGGAGGCCCAACTGGAGGACAAGGAAGCCGCGCTTGGCCGTCCGCTGACGCAGGGAGAGTCAGAGGACTGGCTGCGCGAGATGGGGTCGCCGATGCAGGTGGCCGCGCGGTATCGGCCGCAGCAGGCGCTGATTGGCCCCACGCTCTTTCCGATGTACTGGTTTGTGCTGCGCACGGCGTTGCTGTGGGCCACGGTGATTTACGGGATTGTGTCTGCGGTGCTGATTGTGCTGCGCCAGCCGGATGCGGCGACGATTTCGGTGGCGATCTTCCGCGCTCCGGGTGTGCTGTTTACGGTTGCGGCGTGGGTGACGCTGCTGTTTGCGGCGATGGAGTTTCTGTCGGGGCGGTATCCGGAGCGGTGCGCGCCGCTGCTGGAGAAGACGACGCAGTGGTCGCCCGCGGACCTGCCAGCGGTGGAGAAGGTGCACCCGAGCCTGGCTCCGCGCAGCTTTGCGCAGGTGGTTGCGGAGCTGATCTTCGGCTTTCTGTTTCTGGTGTGGCTGCTGCTGATTCCGCACTATCCATTTCTTCTGTTTGGCCCGGGAGCGCAGTACATTCGCCAGTCGCCGTTCGAGCTTGCGCCGGTGCTGGCGGAGTTTTATGTGTGGGTGGTGGCGCTGAATGCGGTTCAACTGGCGTGGCGCGGGGTGGATGTGGCGCGCGGCGCGTGGCGGCGGCCACAGCCTTTGCAGCACCTGGCATTCAAGGCCTTTGCGCTGATTCCGGTGGCGGTGCTGCTGCGCGCGCCGGGGCATGCGCTTGTGCAGCTGCGGAATCCGGAGGTGGACGTGGCCCGCTATGCGGGGACGGTTGACCAGCTGAACGGGGTGATGCACCAGGCGCTGCTGGTGGTCCTTGTGATTGTGGTGGCGCAACTGGCGTGGGATGCGGGGCGCTGGCTGCGGAGCCGGCGTTCGACTGGGGGTGCGGGCTGAACTTGTGGGCTTGAGCGAGGTTGGGGTGGGGTTGTGGTTTCCCAC
This sequence comes from Acidobacteriota bacterium, assembly GCA_021778875.1. The sequence goes on from JAJYBT010000124.1 coordinate 5,407, forward strand.
CCATGTCGCCCGCCTGGGCGGACGCCATGGATGGGGCACCCAGGTTTGTGCTTGAGCCAGGACGGGGCTGGGGTGGGGTTGTGGTTTCCCACCCATGTCGCCCGCCTGGGCGGACGCCATGGATGGGGCACCCGGGTTTTGTGCTTGAGCCAGGACGGGGTTGGGGTGGGGCTGTGGTTTCCCACCCATGTCGCCCGCCTGGGCGGACGCCATGGATGGGGCACCCAGGTTTGTGCTTGAGCCAGGTTGGGGCTGGGTGGGGCACCCAGTCGTGAGGATGTTGGTTACCTGGCGGCGGTGGCGAAGCGCTTGCTGACCTCGTTCCAGTTGACGACGTTCCACCACGCGGCGAGGTAGTCGGGGCGGCGGTTCTGGTACTTGAGGTAGTAGGCGTGCTCCCAGACGTCGTTGCCGAGGATGGGATAGAGGCCCTGGGAGAGGGGCGAGTCCTGGTTGGCGGTGGTGACGACCTTGAGTTTTCCGCCGTCGAGGACGAGCCAGCCCCAGCCGGAGCCGAACTGCTTGGCCGTGGTCTCGTTGAAGGTCTTCTGGAAGGTGGCGAAGTCGCCGAAGTCGGCGTTGATTTTGGAGGCGAGGTCGCCGGTGGGGGCGCCGCCTACGCCGGCGGAGCCGACGGGGCCCATGATGTTCCAGAACATGGTGTGGTTGGAGTGTCCGCCACCGTTGTTGCGAACGGCGGTGCGGATGGCCTCAGGGACGGCGGCGAGGTCGCGGATGAGGTCGTCGACGGACTTGGCGGCGAGGTCGGGATGGTTGGCGAGGGCCGCGTTCACGTTGTTGATGTAGGCCTGGTGGTGCTTGTCGTGGTGGAGCTGCATGGTCTGGGCGTCAATGAAAGGCTCCAGAGCGGCGTAGTCGTAAGGCAGCGGTGCGAGTTCGTAAGCCATCGGGGAATCTCCTCCGTTTGGATTGTACTGTGGGGGGTGATTGGGTTAGTACCGCCAGGCAAAACTGACGGCGGCCGGATACCGGACTGCCGCTGGGCAGGAATTCCGTAGAAGACTGCGGGCGGCGCGCGGCGTAGACTGCATGTGCCGGTGCGCACTCCAACACTAGAGTGGATGCGGCAGGCAGGCCCCGGGGTGCGAAGGATTTCCGGATTGAGGTCAAGAAACCTTCCGGCTACGGAGCACATCGATACAAGGGACGGAACCTCGCAGACGTGGAGAAGGAATCGCGGCGGGGAACCTTTGACTCCCAGAATGGCGGGGACCCGTGAGCGAAAAGCCGATCTACCGTTGGCTCGCGCAGCAGGGCGAGGCATTTGGTGCGCCGGGGACGAAGGCGCGCTGGACATCGAGCGTAAAGGATGCCGTGGGCACGGCGTATTCGGCGTCGAGCCGCATCTGGTTCACATGCTCGCACGGGATTCTGAACGAGATTTATCACCCGACGATTGACCAGGCGCACATCCGCGACATGGAGTTCCTGGTGACCGACGGGGAGACGTTTGTGCACGAGGAGAAGCGCGATCTGCTGACCTCGTTTGAGTACATCCACCCGGAGGCGCTGGGGGTGCGCTACGTGAACAGCGATCCGGACGGGCGCTACCGGCTGACGAAGGAGATCATCTGCGATCCGCACAACGGGGTGGTGCTGCAGTGGGTTCGGCTGGAGGGTAACAAGGAGCGGAT
>JAJYBT010000125.1 GCA_021778875.1 Acidobacteriota bacterium
CGCCGAGGTGATTGGCCAGCCGGTGTCGAGCATCTTTCCGCCGGAGTTTGTGGAGGCCCTGAACGCGGCGCGGAACGAGCCGGGCGTCCACAACCTGTACAAGTTCCCGCTGCTGAGCCATGCCGGCGAGCAGCGCACGGCCAACATTGCGATTGCGCCGCTGTTGTCGCGCGATTTTGTGGCCGTGGGCCGCATTGTGCTGGTGGATGACATTACCGAGCGCGTCTCGCTGGAGGCACAACTGTCGCAGGCGGACAAGCTGAGCTCGATTGGCCTGCTGGCGGCGGGCGTGGCGCATGAGATCAACACGCCGCTGGCGGTGATCTCGTCGTATGCGCAGATGCTCTCAAAACAGATGCGCGGCGACCAGCGGCTGGGGCCGGTGCTGGAAAAGATCACGCAGCAGAGCTTTCGCGCGTCTGAGATTGCGAACGGCCTGCTGAACTTCTCGCGCACGTCCACAACCGAGTTCCGCGAGACGAATCTGAACCAGGTGATTCGCGATACGCTGTCGCTGCTGGAGCACCAGTTCAAGACCGCGCAGATTGATGTGGACATGGAGCTGGCGCAGGATCTGCCGTCGATTAACGGCAATCCGGGCAAGCTGCAACAGGTGTTCCTGAACCTGCTGCTGAACGCCAAGGACGCCATGCCGGGCGGCGGCCGGCTGCGCGTGTCGACGCTGTACAACGGGCACGTGGAGGCGATGGTCTCCGACTCCGGCTCCGGCATTGCACCGGAGCACCTGAAGCGCATCTACGATCCGTTCTTTACCACCAAGACGATGCCGAAGCCGGGCGAGAGACGCGGCACGGGATTGGGACTTGCCGTTTCCTACGGCATTATTCAGGAGCACGCCGGCAACATTCAGGTGGAAAGTGCTGTTGGCGCCGGCACAACGTTTCATCTTGAGTTCCCCATGCTGAGGAAATCCGTCCATGCCTGAAGTTGACCAGCAGTTGAGTTACACATCGCCCGCGAACGGCACGGCCGGCGCGACCATACTCGTCATTGACGACGAGGCGGGCATCCGCGAGTCTCTGGAGGTGCTGCTCACGCTGGAAGGCTACTCCGTGAGGATGGCGATTGACGGAGAACAGGGGCTGCGCACGCTGGAGCAGGATAGCTTTGACCTGGTGCTGCTGGACCTGGCACTGCCCGGCCAGAGCGGACTGGAGCTGCTGCCGCAGATCAAGGAGCGGCAGCCGGAGACGCCGGTCATCATGATCACGGCCTACGGCACGGTGGACAACGTAGTAGAGGCGATTCGCGCCGGCGCCGAGAATTTTGTCCAGAAGCCGTGGGACAACGAAAAGCTGATGGCGGACATTCGCTCCGCCGTGGCCCGCCACCGCGCGGAAGAAGAGAACCTGCAGCTGAAGCGCACGCTGAAGCAGCGCTACAACTTCAGCAACATTGTGGGCAAGAGCGAGCTGATGCTGCGCGTCTTCGACCTGGTGGCGCAGGTGGCGCCCAGCCGTTCCACGGTGCTGATCCAGGGCGAGAGCGGCACGGGCAAAGAGGTCATCGCGAAGGCGATCCATGCCAACTCGCCACGGCGCGACAAGCCGTTTGTGCCCATCAACACGGGCGCCATGCCGTCGGAGCTGCTGGAGTCCACGCTGTTCGGGCACGTGAAGGGCGCGTTCACGTCGGCCATCGCCTCAAAGAAAGGCCTGTTTGAGGTGGCCAACGGCGGCACGCTGTTCCTGGACGAGATTGCCACCATGGGCATGGACACGCAGGCCAAGATTCTGCGCGTGCTGCAGGACCGGCGCTTCATGCACCTGGGCGGCATCCAGGAGATACAGGTAGACGTGCGCATTCTGGCCGCTACCAATGTGGACCTGCGACAGGCCGTGCGCGAGGGCCGCTTCCGCGAGGACCTGTTCTACCGGCTGAACGTGATTACCGTGGACCTGCCGCCGCTGCGCGCGCGCCGCGAAGACATTCCGCTGCTGGCGCAGCACTTTCTGGACCTGTACGCCAACGAGAACGGACTTGCACCGCGCAAGCTCTCGCCGGACGCCATGCGGGCGCTGATGGATTACGAGTGGCCGGGCAACGTGCGCGAACTGGAGAACTGCATCGAGCGCGGCGTGGTGCTGTCGTCCGGGCCGGTTATCGGATCGGACCTGCTGCCGGGACATATCACTGGGCGCAGCTTTCAGGACGCGCTGCTGGAGCACAATCCGAACGCCTCGCTCTTTGACATTCTGGAGGACATCGAGCGGCGCATCATCGTGGAAAAGCTGGAGCGCTGCAACTGGAACCAGACGGATGCGGCCGAGCAGTTTCGCATTCCGCTCTCCACACTGAACCAGAAGATCAAGCGGCTGAACATCGAGATTCGCAAGCGCGCACGCGAGTAGAGATTGGCAAGGCAGGCCGGACTGGGCCGCAAAACACAACAGGCAGGAGGGTCATCGTTGGATGCCTCCTGCCTGTTGTGCGTTTGGAGCGGTGAATTGCGTTTAGCGGGTGACGGTGGTGGAGAGCGGCTGCGTCAACTCAAAGACCACGATGGACTCCGTGGGAATGACGAGGGGCTTGTTGCCGGTGAAGGCTGCGCCCGCCGTGCCCGCGCCGCCGCCGAGCAGGCCGCCGATAAGAGCGCCCTTGCCGCCGCCCGCGAGCCCGCCGATGAGCGCCCCGGCGCCAGCGCCGCCGCCGATGAGAGCCGCGGAGCGCTTGCCCTTGCCCTTCTGGCTGACAACATACTCATTGGCCACGACCGGCTGTCCGCCGACCGCGCTGAGGGCAATGGCCAGAACGCCGGAACCCGCGAAGCGTCCCTGCCCCTTGGCCGCCACCACGGAACCCTCAACGTTGGTTCCCTTGGGGAAGACAACGTCGCCGTTGCTGGTGGTCAGGGCCGCGGTCAGCTCCCCGGTGAAGGGATCGCCGACGTTGGATGCCTTGGAGCTGATGGTCTCATTGATGCGAACCGTGATGTCCTTGCCCGGGGGCACAGTGAGCGTGACCTTGGTGGGGCGAGGAGGCGCAGGAGCCGCGGAGCGGGCGGAACCAGCCGCGCCGGAAGGTCCGCCGCCGGCCGGGCCGCCAGGGCCACCGGGGCCACCAGCGGTGGTGCCGGCAGGAGCAGCGGGGTTTTGCGTGCTTGCGTCGGGGGTGGTTGCAGTGCTCTTGCAGCCGGCGAGCGAGGCCACCAGCGTCAGGGCGAGCATCGCAGAAAGCAGAGAAGCAGGACGTTGCATGCGTGCGGTTTGCATATCGAATTCTCCTGGGCCAAACAAAGCCGGAACGTTGTTACTGGGGGAAATCAGAGCCGACGAAATCGCGTCGGCAGCCTGACAATTCAACAGCTGCTATGCGCCAAAAGATGTGGCTACAAGATCATACACTCAGTCTGCAGATTTGAGGGCCTGCAGCCAGCGGCGGAGAAACTCGCGTAGCCCGGCGGGCGGGCGCAGCCACAGGTCGGCGTCCGTCTGCCGCCATCGCCTGCGCATGAGGACGCTGAGGTGCGGGCCGTGCGCCTGATTGATGGCGCGGAAGGCCATTTCGTCCGTGATGTCGTCTCCCAGGTAGGTGGCCGCGGCGCCGGGACCGGCCTCGCGCAGCAACTCGCGCACGGCATCGCCCTTGTCGCGGCCGGTGCGCAGCTCCAGGCCCGCCTCAAACGCAAGCAGGCGCAGGCCGTACTGCCGTGCCAGCGGCTCAAACAGCTCGCGGGTTCGCTGCTCAATCTGCCGCGCGCGGCTTGGCGCGTGGCCGCGCCAGTGCAGGACGGCGGCGTTGGGCTTGTCCTCGAACAGCCCGCCGAGGGCGTCGCGACGGAGCTGCCTGCGCAGGGTTTCGAGCGCCTGCCGAACCTCGGGCGGGGCGTGCTCCAGCTCGGCCCGGCCGTCCGGATGAAGGCGCTTGGCGCCGTGCAGGCCCCAGATCTCCAGCGGGGGATCGAGACCGAGCATGGGAGCAATCTCCTCGGGCGGGCGGCCGGTGATGACCGCCATGCGGGTGCGGCCCTGCTGCTGAATGGCGGCAAGCAGCTCGCGCACGCCGGCCCAGGGACGCGCCTTGAAGCGGTCCACGCGAAAATCCGCCAGGGTGCCGTCGTAGTCCAGCAACAGCAGGGGCTCAGGCGCCCGGGGCAAGGCGCGGAAAAACGTATCCAGCTTGTGGGCGGCTTGTTGGTTCGCCGCTTCCGGGGTCAACACTGAGTGCAAGGCAGGGCTGCTCGCTTTCGTTAGGATCCTGAGTTATCCGATCGGAAACTACGATCTCCTTTCCAGACTATCCGGAATTCAATCGCGGTTCTCCTCACCGGCAGCGGAGATGGCGAGGGATGCAAGCGGCGGCTCGGCGGGCGCGCTGTCTTCGATGCGCAGCTCGCGCAACGCGCCGAGCACGCTGGCTGCCCAGCGGTAAATGTTGTGTTCCATCACGTAACGGCGCATGTTGTGCATGCGCTGCCGCCGCTGTTCGCGGTCCATCTCCAGGCCGTCGTGTATGGCACTGGCAACGCCGGCAATGTCGTACGGGTTCACCAACAGCGCGTCGCGCAGCTCAACGGAAGCGCCGGCAAACTTGCTGAGCACCAGCACGCCGTCCTCGTCTTCGCGGGCGGCCACGTACTCCTTGGCCACAAGGTTCATGCCGTCGTGCAGCGAGGTGACGAGGCAGACATCCGCGGCGCAATACCAGTGGCTGACCTCTTCATGACTGCACTGGCGCTCAATCAGCACGATGGGGCGCCAGTGGGCGGTCTGGTAGCGCTGGTTGATGCGCGCCACGGTCTCCTCCACCTCGCGGCGCAGGTTGGCGTAGCTCGGGATGCGTGTGCGGCTGGGCGCGGCAATCTGGACCATGGTCATGCGCTCGCGCTGCCAGGGATGCTGTTCAAGCAGGGTCTCAATGGCCAGCAGGCGCTCGACAATGCCCTTGGTGTAGTCGAGGCGGTCGACGCCAAGAACCATGCACTCGGCACGGACGCCGAACTCCGCAAGCAAGCGCTTGCGTGCGGCCGCGCCATCCGCCTTCCGCCGGGCGTCGTCTTCACCGGGCGAAGTGGGAATGACGGGCCCCTCAAAGGCCACGCTGACGGGGTAGGGCCGCACGGCAGTGACGTGCCCGTGGCATCGTACGGTCATGTGCTCGCGGTCAGTACGCGCCTCAAGGGCCCGGTCCACGGTGGCCAGAAAGTTATTGCAATGCAGGGGGATGTGGAAACCGATGAGATCGGCTCCCAGCAGGCCGTCCAGCAGCTCGACCTGCCACGGGCAGATGCCAAAGGCCTCCGGATTGGGCCAGGGAATATGCCAGAAGATGGCCACGCGGGCATCGGGCCGCGCAGCCTTGACGAGCCGGGGCAGCAAGGCAAAGTGGTAGTCCTGCACAAAGACAACAGGCTCGGCGCAGCCCTCCATCTCCTCAAGCAGGGCAGCGGCAAAGCGCTGGTTGACGCGCTGATAGCACTCCCAGTCACTGGCGCGGAAGATGGGGCGCGTGTGGGCGATGTGGCAAAGTGGCCACAGCCCTTCGTTGGCGAAACCATCGTAGTAGCCTGCCTCCTCCTCGGCCGAGAGCCAGACGCGGCGCAGGGTGTAGCGCGGGTCGTATGGCGGGACACGGATGCGGTCGAAGGCGTCGACAGTGGCGGCGTCCGCATCTCCGCTGCCGCTGGCCACCCATACGCCGTCGCAGGCGCGCAGAACGGGTTCAATGGCGGTGACCAGGCCGCTGGGGGGAACATGGCAGACGATCTCGCGCCCCTGGTGCACGTGCACGTACGGCTCGCGGTTGGAGACGGCGAAGATGCGACTGGAGCCCGAGCGGTCGCGCATATGCACGGCAAGGCGCTCGGCGGTCCACAGGTGCTCGCCGGCATCGCGGAGCCGTGCCTCGGCCTCCGCCGAGGCGCGCGCCTGGATCAGGCTCTCCGCCATGGTTTCCACCTCGCGGGTCAGGGGGCTGAAGACGCTGAGGTCCTTGAGCTTTGCCTCTTTGGACTCGCGAATATGGCCGACCCGGACACGGCGCAGGCGCTCGACCACCTGCGTCATGGGGCGCGTGAGGAACCAGCGCACCATCAGCGTTGTGATGCCGAAGATGAGCACCACGATGGCAAGGACGCGGAAGAAGGCTCGCCGCCAAAGGTCGTACCCCTGGCTGCGGATGTAGCCGGCATCCGCGACCACGACGAGCGCTCCTTCCAGGCGATCTCCGTTGTGCAGGGGAAAGGCCTCCTGCAACCACTGGGCATTGCCGGCATGGCTGAAAGCGCCCACCATGGCGCCCTTGCGCAGAGAACGCCGGATGGGCGCAGAGGCAAGCGCCTGAAGAATCTCCTGGGCGCCGGCGGAGGCTATTGGGTATCCCTGAGGGTTATAGACCGCCAGCCCCAGAACGCCGGTGCGCGCACGTGCCTGTTCGAGGAGCGCGGGCAGGTTGGCGGTGCTTCCGGTGGCCAATGCGCGCTGAAAATCGGGCAGGATGCTGGCGCCCATCCAGCGAATGCGGCGCTCCAACTCCGTGCGCAGCAGATGCTTATGAGCCAGTTCGTCAAAGTAGGTGGAGGCAATGGAGACAAGCGTGACGGATGCTATCAATGCCAGAACGAGCCTGAGACGAAATGAGTGCATCGCGGGGATCCTCTTGCCTGGGTTTGTCTACTTAGATGCGCCCTGCTCGTCCAGCGTGGCAGAGCAAAATATGCGCCAAAATATCATGTCTTTTATTATCAGTGAATTACGGGATAAATTTCGGAGATTTCCACAGCAGAAGCCGGCTGAGTGACCGGCTTTTCGCGCGCGGGGGAGAGATTTGCGACGGATGCGGCGGCTACGGGCAGCGCATGCGCTATTCTGTGCATACGAGCGGTTACCTTTCACCTTTGCTTTTTGCGGCCCGAGAACCCGATGTCGTTTGAGACGATCGATAGAACCGCCAAGCAAGTTGTGCTGAATGTGCAGGACTACTCCCTGTTCGCGTATCGCGGGCTGACGAACCTGTTTCGTCCGCCGCTGTACCTGTCGGACTTTCTGATTC
>JAJYBT010000126.1 GCA_021778875.1 Acidobacteriota bacterium
CCGAGGCGGCGGCGCGCTGCATCGAGCGCGTGCTGCGGCTGAGCCGGGGACGCGCGTTTTGCCTGTTCACCAGCTACAGCCAGATGCGCGACCTGTATGAGCGGCTGCTGCCGGTGGTGGAGTACCCCATCCTGCTGCACGGCACGGCTCCGCGCAAGGCGCTGCTGGAGGAGTTTCGCTCCACGCCGAACGCGGTGCTGTTTGGCACGTCGAGCTTTTGGCAGGGCGTGGATGTGCAGGGCGAGGCGCTGAGCTGCGTGATTATCGACCGGCTGCCGTTTGCGGTGCCGAACGATCCGGTGGTGCAGGCGCGCATGCAGGCGATTGAAGAGGCGGGCGGCAAGCCGTTCTTTGACTACCAGGTGCCCGCGGCGGTGCTGACGCTGAAGCAGGGCTTCGGGCGGCTGATCCGCTCACTGGAGGACCGCGGCGTGCTGGTGCTGCTGGACCCGCGCATCCGGCGGCAGCGGTACGGGCAGACGTTTCTGCAGAGCCTGCCGCCGTATCGGGTGACGACGACGATTACGGATGTGGAGGCGTTCTTCGAGGCGGAGACGCGTTGACCGCGAGGCGGAGACGGTGCAGGAATCGCTTCTTAACATAGGCGCGGGCTTTTCTGTGTAACATGGGTTCGCCGCAGATATGTACCTCCAGGTCAGTTCCTAAAATCGCGATTCGCGGAAACGCGGCATTCTGCCATAAGGTGAGGAACAAGGATGGTTGCACTTCGAAATCCATTGGTTGGTCGTCGTCGGCGGGGAGCGGTGAGTGTGGTGCGGATGGCGGTTTGTCTGCTCGCGCTGCTGCCGCTGCAGGGCAGAGCGCAAGCCGCGCCGGGCCTTGCCGGAGATTACGCCGGCGTGCTGGGCCCGCTGCACCTGAAGCTGCACCTGGCGGTGAGCGCGACGGGCGGCATAACGGGCACGCTCGACAGCCCCGACCAGGGCGCGATCGGGCTTCCGTGCGCGGACTTCCAGGTCTCAGGACACGCTTTGGCCTTCACGGTGCCGTCTGTGCACGGGGCGTGGAAGGGCGAGGTCTCTGCCGACCGGAAGACGCTGACCGGCGCGTGGGACCAGGGCAATCCGCTGCCGCTGGTCTTCAAGCGCTATACGTTTGTGCCCGCAGCCAAGCCTACGCGCGCCGATGGAGTGTGGCTGGGAGCCTTGCAGACGGGCAGCGCGGCACTGCGGCTGCAACTGCATGTAAAGAGCAACAGCGAGGGCCGGGAGTTCTGCTCGCTCGATAGCCTGGACCAGCACGCCATGGGGCTGGAATGCGCCAATGCGGTGCTCCAGGGCGACGCCTTCTCGTTTGATGTGCCGTCCGTGGGCGGGCATTACGCGGGGAAACTCTCAGCGGATGGAAGTTCGCTGACCGGCGAGTGGAGCCAGCATGGCAACTCGCTGCCGCTGACGCTGACGCGGAGGTGAGTGGGGGCGTGGGAGGGCTGGTCTTCGCGCTCTTGTTGCGCGGGAAAGATGGTGTGATCCCAGGTCTCAAAAACGAGACCTGGGGCAGCTGGTCCGCTTGAGACTTCAACGCCTGAGATATCGTTTCAGGGATGAAATGAAGACCATAGCCAAAGCGACACAGAGCACGGTATAGAACACCTGCGCTACAACGAACAATTCGACAAGTTTGAGATGGAAATATGCTGCTACTGATGGAAGGTTCGCTTCCCATGGTCGTGTGATGGGGGAGAACTGAGCGTTGAGGTTGTAAAGCGCCTCAATGCCCGTTCTCAAGACGCCGTAGAAAGAGTAGATCAGGATGGTGAGTACAGCGTCCCTCTTCAGCGCGGCGACTCCTGTGGCGAGAAACAGGAACACTCCGATAATTAATGCATCATCCCATGTAAAAATACCCATCCACCAGAACCAGGGGCAGAACCCTGATGCGTTCCCAATTGACACGTTTATGACGCCCAAAATAGCAGCAATTCCGGAAATCACTAACATTGCCATCCAGGTGATTTGCAGTTTTCTCATTCCGTCTCGCCTTCGGTTTCGTGCGAATCGGTTGCGCTTGACCGAGTTTGCCGACTCCTCTTGTGATGCTTGGCATGTTCTAAATCGTACTTGGCGATTTCAAAGGAGCGCATTTGGGAATACAGCTTGAATCGCCAATAAAAGGCAAGGCCGCCCTCCAACACAAGGATTGAAAGGATAAAGATGAGATAAGCGACTGTGTTGAAGATTATCCGTCCGGATGTCATCGCTAGGATTGAAAAGATAAGCCCCGACACCCCCAAGATAAAGCTGGTCCATACTCTTGGCAGATTCGCTTGTTCGACGTAGTAAGAGTTGAGAATGTCCAAAGCTCCGCCATATATCTCCCGCTTCTGCTTAGGCTCGTCTTGCAGGTTCTTGCGGCTGCCTTTGATCGCCGTATTCATTTCTCGAATCACCCGCGTCCAACCAAGCACGCTCAACAACATATAGGCCGAGTAGCTCATCCCGAACCATAACGGATTTCGGGCCGTGTACAAGAGAATCGTGAGAGCTGCTGCAATAGCCATTCCAATGAATGTCTCGTCAGGAATTCGGTATTGGAGCGGGTCCAAGAAGTCGCACATGATCTCGAATTCCTTGTTGGCCACAAAAATCCATCCGGCGGTGAGAAGGGTCGCCGCCGTTAATAGAGCCAAGTAGAGTTCGTTATTCAGTTCTCGCGGAAGAGCCGTGACTCTGAGAAGCTCGGTTCGGAACAGGCCGATTCCTACCACGCCCAAGATTAATTTTGTGCCCCATTCAATAACATGACGAATGTGAATAGCACGTCTCTCTGTAATAGCCGTCGAATAGACCATAACATTACTCCGCTCTGGATAGTTGGCGGGTGGCCGAGGTCTGCCACCACTACAAAACAATGGGTGCCCCAGGTCTCGACTTTGAGACCTGGGATCGTGTCTCAAATATGCCTGCAAGCATAGAAGAAAAGGGGAGAAAGCGGAAGATTCCGGGGAAGGTTTGATTAGTCCTCGCTCGTGGAGGACTTTCGAACTTATGTGCTGAGCGGAGTTTGTGCTATCCGAGGTCTCAAAGGCGAGACCTTGATGGGCACCCACGGGTGTGGCGGTGCGTGTGCGCACCCGAGACCGGGGTCACCCGGCATAGGCTACAAATGGTATGAGGTGGCAAGGTGGCCCGGATGCAGGTGACTCCCCAGGACGTGCTGATTGTGGTGGACGTGCAGAATGATTTTTGCCCGGGCGGGGCGCTGGCGGTGGCGGAGGGCGACGCGGTGATTCCGGCGATACATCGCATTGCGCCGCTGTTTCACCACGTCATCCTGACGCAGGACTGGCATCCGGCGGGGCACTCGTCGTTTGCGTCGAGCCACGCGGGCAGGCGGCCGTTTGAGCAGATGGAGCTGAGCTATGGGGTGCAAACGCTGTGGCCGGATCACTGCGTGCAGGGCAGCCGGGGAGCGGAGTTTCACGCGGCGCTGCATCTGCCGCAGGCGGAACTGGTGCTGCGCAAGGGCTTTCGCCCGCAGGTGGACTCGTACTCCACCTTTTTTGAGAATGATCGCAGGACGCCGACGGGGCTGGACGGGTATCTGCGCGAGCGGGAGCTGAAGCGGGTGTTTCTGGCCGGGCTGGCGTATGACTACTGCGTGGCCTACTCTGCGCTGGATGCGCGGCGGCTGGGGCTGCCGGCGGTGGTGATTCCGGACTGCTGCCGCGCGATTGACCTGGAGGGCTCAGTGGCCACGGCGGAGCGGGACTTTGCGTGGGCGGGCGTGGAGCAGGTGCAGAGCGGCGACCTTTGCCGCGCGGACGCGACGCCGTAGAATCGCAGCAGGGCGGAAGGCATGTCACGCAACTTCTACATTCTGGCGGCGACGCTGGTGTTTTTTGCGCTGGTGTCGGGCGCGATGACGCTGGTGCCGTCGAGCTTTCAGCCGGGGCTGCCGGCGAACGCGTCGCTATGGCGCACGGTGGCGCTGATTCTGCTGCTGGTGGGGCTGACGTCTGCGCTGGTGGGCGTGCTGAGCAACCTGTTTGAGCAGGTGGACCGGCGCAACGAAGAGGCGCGGATGGCGGCGCGGCGCAGACGTCGCAGCGACAGGCCGTAAAATGGAGGAGAGGGATCTCTTCCCCCAGGAAACGAGCAGAACGCGATGTATGAAGTCACCGTGGAGGCCGGTTTCTCCTCCGGACACTACCTCCGCAACTACCACGGCAAGTGCGAGAATCCGCATGGGCACAACTACAAGGTTCGCGTAACGCTGTGCGGCCGCGAGCTGGACGCGACGGGCCTGCTGCTGGACTTCAAGCTGCTGAAGCAGGTGCTGCGGCCGGTGATTGACCGCATTGACCACCAGATGCTGAACGATCTGGAGCCGTTTACCGTGTTGAACCCCTCAGCCGAAAACCTTGCCCGGTACTTCTACGACCAGACGAACGAGCAGCTGCACGGCATGACGCAGGGGCGCGTGCGCGTGAAGGATTGCACGATCTGGGAGACGGATACGACGACCGCGACGTATTACGAGTGAGCTAGCGCATCTGGCTGGACTTGGACTCGAGGTACTTGTTGAAGGGGATCTCGAAGTAGAACAGCTCCTGGCCGTCGGCGTCGCGCAGCAGGTGCAGGTGCAGCTTGGCATCGTGGAGCGGATTGCGTAGCTGGGAGACGTCGTAGAAGAGGAAGCCCGCCTGCGTGGTGTGCGGCTCCACGACGAGCGCCTGGTACTCAAAGGTATTGAAGTCGGCCTCGATCTCTTTATTGCTGGCCTTGGGCTTGAGGTGAATGGGCGGCAGGGGCGTGGGCATGGGAAGCTTGCCGCCCATGCGCTCCTTGCGGGTCATCAGGCGTTCCACGTCCTCGGGCTCGGCGGCCTGGATGCGGTCGCCCGCGGCGGTCTGGAAGAGGATGCGGGCATCGCGCAGGGAGATGGAGCGGTCACCCATGTTGGTGACGATGAGGCGGATGGGCATGACGCCGTGGGCCAGGTAGTCGACGCGGAAGATGGATTCCTTCTCCTTGGTGTCATACGGCTCGGCGGCGATGGCCACCTTCTCGTTTTCGTGCACCTCGACGGCGGCGAAGGACGTTGCGGGTTGCACGGGCGGCGGGGTGTGATCGCGAGCGACGGCCGGCAGCGCCAGCCACAGTGCCAATAGCGGAAGCCCTCGGACAACTCTCATCGTGCTCGACTGTATCATTTGAGGGTTAGACCGGGGGAAGGCTTTTTCCGTATCGCATGATTCTGCTTTTCTACAATCTGGCGCTGATGGCGGCGCTGGTGGTGAGCGCGCCGTGGTGGATGTGGCGCATGGCCACTACGCACAAGTATCGCGAGGGGCTGGCGGAGCGGCTGGGCCGCGTGCCGGCGGGGCTGCGCGCGCGGGCGGCGGGACGGCCCGTGCTGTGGCTGCATGCCGTGTCTGTGGGCGAGGTGCTGGCGGTGAGCCGGCTGGTGGGCGAACTGGACCGGGCGTTTCCCGGGGCGTGCGTGGTGGTTTCCACCACTACGCGCACAGGGCAGGCGCTGGCGCGGGAGCGCTTTGGGGCGGAGCGCGTCTTCTACTGTCCGCTGGACCTGCCGTGGGCGGTGCGGGCGTATCTGAAGGCGCTGAGGCCGCGGATGCTGATTCTGGCAGAGACGGAGTTCTGGCCGAATCTGCTGAGCGGATGTTTTGGGCGCGGGGTGCCGGTGGCGGTGACGAATGCGCGCATCTCTGACCGCTCGTGGCCGCGCTACCGGGCGCTGCGCGGGGTGTGGCGGCCGCTGCTGAGCCGGTTGAGCCGCGTGCTGGCGCAGAGCGAGACGGACGCCGAACGGCTGCGCGCGCTGGGCTGCCGCGCGGAACGGGTGACGGTGGCGGGCAATCTGAAGTTTGACGTGCGGGCGGCCGGCGAGTGTGACGCCACGCGGCTGCTGCGGACGGCCGGCGCGGGGTTGCGCTTTGTGGTGGCGGGCAGCACGCTGGAGGGCGAAGAGGCGGCGCTGCTGGCGGCGTGGCCGCGCCTGCTGGCGGCGGACCCGCGGCTGGCCCTGGTGCTGGCGCCGCGGCATCCGGAGCGGTTTGGCGCGGTGGCGGCGCTGCTGGAGCGGACCGGAACGGCGTGGGTGCGGCGGTCGCAGTGGCACGGCGAGACGCTGCAGTCGGGCCAGGTTGTGCTGCTGGATACGATTGGCGAGCTGGCGGCGGTGTATTCGCTGGCGGCGGTGGCCTTTGTGGGCGGCAGTGTGGTGGCGGCGGGTGGACACAATCCGCTGGAGCCTGCGCAGTTTGGGGTGCCGATTGTGATGGGTCCGCACTACGCGAACTTTCGCGCCATAACGGAGGACCTGCGGGCGCACGAGGCGGTTCGCATTGCCGCGCGCGAGGAGCTGGCCGCCGAGCTGCTGGAGCTGCTGGGCGACCCCGGCGCGGCGTCGGCGATGGGGGAGCGCGCACGGGCGGTGTTTGACCGGCAGGCGGGGGCGACGGCGCGGACGGTGGAGGCGCTGCGGGGGCTGCTGGCCGCCGGGGAGGGTGGCGCATGAGGCGTCCGTGGCTGGCTCCGCTGATTCCGCTGTACATGGGCGGGCTGGCCCTGCGGGAGCTGCGCCTGCGGAAGGGCTGGGAGCCGGTGCGGCGATTGCGCTGGCCGGTGGTGAGCATCGGCAACCTCTCTGTGGGCGGAGCGGGCAAGACGCCTATGGCGATTGCACTGGCCAGGTTGCTGAGCAGGAACGGGTTCCACGTGGACGTGCTGTCGCGCGGCTACGGGCGCGAGAGCCGGGAGGCCGCGCGGGTGGATGCAGCCGGGAGCGCGGCGGAGTTTGGCGATGAGCCGCTCCTGATTGCGGGGGAGGCGGGGGGCCCGGTGTATGTGGCTCCGCAGCGCTACGCGGCGGGCGCAATGGCGGAGGCGGATGCTCCGCAGGCGGAGCGGGGGGTGCATTTGCTGGATGACGGCTTTCAGCACCGGCAACTGCATCGCGATGTGGATATCCTGCTGGTGCA
>JAJYBT010000127.1 GCA_021778875.1 Acidobacteriota bacterium
GTCGAGCCTGAAACTGTTCAACTATGCCTGCATCGGCTTTGCATTGTTTCTGCCCTGGGGCATCGCCACCCACGGAATGGATAGCGGCTGGGCATTGCCGGAGGCCATTGCCGCATTGATCGGAAAACTCGTCATCGCTGGCGCCGGGCTCGCGCTCATTGAATCGCTGTCAGCCAAGCTGCGGATATTCCGCGCACCCGAGTATCTCGCAATGGCATTTCTGCTTGCGGTGCTCGGCTTGCTCGTTCATCTTCTGCTGGGGGCCTGAATAAGATGCACACTTCAATACTCATCGCCCAGGTGCTCAAAGTTCTCGCAGCGGGACTGTTGTTGATCTCATTCGCCATGCTGTCGGGACGGCGCACGCAGCAATTGATCACGCTGTTTGCATGGCAGGGCGCCATACTTTTCGTCTCTACGTGTCTTGTGGCCTACAGCTCAGGCCTCACCGAGATGTATTACTCCGCGGCGCTCACGCTGATCCTGAAAGTCATTGCCCTTCCCATGATACTCCTTCGCCTTATCCGCCGCCTCGGGGCACAATGGGACAGCGAACAACTGGTCAACGTGCCCACCACGATGCTCGCCGGGCTGGTACTGGTGATCTTTGCCTTTGGCCTGGCCCAACCGATCAGTTTAATGGCGACAACCATCACCGGCCATACGCTCGGAATTGCCCTCGCGGTCATCCTGCTTGCATTCCTCATGATGATCACGCGTCGCAAGGCAGTCACGCAGGTCATCGGATTTCTCGCCATGGAGAACGGCCTATTCCTCGCTGCCACCAGCGCAACATATGGAATGCCAATGGTCATCGAGCTGGGGATTGCGCTCGACTTGTTGGTCGGCGTATTCATCCTCGGCATCTTTTTCTTTCAGATTCGGGAGCAATTCGACAGTCTCGACCTGCGCCACCTGGAATCGCTCAAGGAGGACTGAATGGACATTCTGCTGACTCTCGGATTGCCCCTGCTCGGAGCCGCACTCCTGGCGCTGTTCGGCGCGCGCCGATTCGCGCCCGAACTCAATGCCGGCATAAGCCTGGCAACGCTCATTGCCGCATGCTTGCTCGTGTTGCGCGTTATCCGGCACGGCCCCATTCTGGCCGGACATGAGCAATTCTTCGTCGATCCCTTCAACGTGTTTCTCGTCGCGCTGACAGCCTTCGTCGGCTTCACAACTGCGCTGTTTTCCCGCCCCTACATGCGCATCGAAGAGCATCATGGACGTGTGAATCCCCAGCGCCTGCGCCTCTATCACAGCATGTACCAGCTCTTCATGTTTGCCATGCTGCTCGCGCTGCTCACCAACAACATGGGCCTGCTCTGGGTGGCGATGGAGGCAGCTACGCTATCGACGGTGCTGCTCGTTTCGCTCTACCGCACCCGGGCCAGCCTCGAAGCAGCATGGAAATATTTCATCCTCTGCGGCGTTGGAATTGCGCAAGCGTTGTTCGGCACTATCCTGCTCTACTTTGCCGCGGAGCAGGCCCTCGGGCGTGAAGGCATGACTGCGCTCCTGTGGACCCACCTCAATGCCGTGAAAGGTCAGCTCGAACCGCGCGTCCTTGGACTCGCGTTCGTCTTTCTTCTCGTTGGGTACGGAACAAAGGTTGGGCTCGCGCCGCTGCACAACTGGCTTCCCGACGCGCACGCCGAGGGCCCCACACCAGTATCCGCCGTGCTCTCCGGCCTTCTGCTCAATGTCGCTCTTTATGCGGTGATTCGTTGCAAAGTCCTGGTCGAGGGCTCCATCGGTCATCTTCTTCCCGGCCGCATGCTCATGGCCTTCGGGCTGCTGTCCGCCGTGCTCGGCGCCTTCTTCATCTGGAGACAGCGAGATATCAAGCGGCTCTTCGGCTACTCCTCGATCGAGCACATGGGCATCATCACATTCGCGTTCGGCCTTGGCGGGCCGGTAGCCAATTTCGCGGCCCTGCTGCACATGACCGTCCACTCGCTGACGAAGTCGTCCATCTTCTTCACCGCGGGCCACGCTTCGCAGACCGCCGGCACACAGCAGATGGAGGGCATCCGCGGCCTGGTGGGCATCAGCCCGACCATTGGCTGGGGCCTCATGCTCGGCTCCCTCGCCATCCTCGGCACGCCGCCCTTCGGCGTCTTTGCAAGTGAATTCCTCATTTTCACCACGGCGATGCGCGAGCATCCCTGGACAACTCCATTCCTCCTGATCGCACTGGCGGTCGCATATGCCGGAATTTTCAGCCGCGTTCAACCAATGGTGTTCGGCGAAAGCGATGCCCCTCCATTGCCGCATTCTCCAGCCCTTTTGCCGGTCTTTGTACATTTGGCGATGGTGCTGGTTCTGGGAATCTACATGCCCGCGGCGCTTGCCGAATGGTATCGTGCCGCCGCGCGGTTGATAGGATGACGCGTATGACTGAAGACTTTGAAAGCGCGCGGAAGCAGCTTCCATCCCATATGCCCTGCAGCCACATCCGGGTCGGGGCCGTGCGTTGGCGCCATACTGCCGAAACGTTGCACGCGGCGGGTGGCCGCCTCCTCACAATCTGGGGTGCGGACGATCGCGACCGCGATGGCCTCTTTCGCATCTATGCCGCCTACCTCCTGAAGGAAGGAATCACAGTTGTCGAGCATCAGATGGAACACAGTGCGACACCGACTTATCCGAGCCTCGCGGAAATATTTCCGTGCGCGTTGCGTATGGAGCGCGCAATCCACGATCTGCTTGGAATTGTGAGCATGGAGCCGGACCACCGCGGCTGGTTGCGCCATGGCGGCTGGCCTCAAACGGCATTTCCGCTGCGACGGGACGTCGATGGAAGCCGGCAGTTTGCAGTCGACTCTCAGCCCTACCCGTTTGTCCAGGTAGAAGGCGACGGCGTCCATGAGATCGCAGTTGGACCCGTCCACGCAGGAACCATCGAGCCGGGCCACTTCCGATTCTCAGTCGTCGGAGAGAAGGTTCTGCGTCTTGAAGAGCGCCTCGGCTATAAACACAAAGGAGTCGCGAAACGATTTGAGCAGATGCCACAAAAGGAAGGCCACCGTCTTGCAGCGCGGCTGTCAGGCGATTCCGCCGTCGCTTTTTCTTGGGCTTACTGCGCGGCATTGGAGGCACTTACCCATACAACCTGTCCTCCGCGAGCCGCCAATCTGCGGGCCCTCGCGCTCGAACACGAGCGGCTTGCCAATCATCTGGGCGACTTGGGAGCCCTGGGCAATGACGCAGGCTTTGCATTTGGGCTCACGCAATTCTCGCGCATGAAAGAGGATCTGTTGCGCGTCAACGTAGCCACATTCGGCGCGCGCTATTTGTTCGACTTTATCCTGCCCGGCGGAGTTGCAAATGATTTACCTGCGAGCGCGCCCTCTTTGCTTCTCGATCATTACCTGGTGCTGGAAGAGAACGTTTCTTCTTTGCGCGCCATATACGATAACCACGCTGGCCTCCAAGATCGCTTCCGCGAAGCAGGCATCCTGAGCCAGGAAATGGCCGAAAAGCTTGGTGCCATCGGCCTGGCCGGACGTGCTTCCGGCGATCCCCTTGATCTGCGTGTCGATCACCCATGTTCGCCCTACGATCGTTTGGAACCGAAACGGGTTACACAATCTGCAGGCGACGTCGCAGCCAGGGTGCAAGTCAGGTTCGACGAAATCTTCGAATCGCTTCGCCTTTGCCGCAAGCTGCTTGCAGACCCAGTTCCGGGCCCGATACAGACTGAATGCCCTCTCGCGGAACCCGGCCGCCTTGCACTCGGATTGATCGAGGGCTGGCGCGGCCCAGTTCTGATCGCACTGGAAACCGGCCCCGACGCAACCATTCGCCGCTGCCATGCGCACGATCCCTCCTGGCAGAACTGGCCACTCCTCGAATACGCGATCCTCGGTAACATCGTCCCGGATTTCCCTTTGATCAATAAGTCCTTCAACTTGTCTTACAGCGGACACGACGGGTGAGGTAAGCATGATCAACACTCTTTCGCGCATGATACGCACCGGAATTCTGACTGAGCCCTCTCCCGCTCCGGCCGCCACCTCGCCCGCAGTCGAGGGCCTGCAGAAGGCTTTGCGAAATATCCTGGGTCGTGCTCTCTGCATTCGCCATGTCGACGCTGGCTCCTGCAATGGCTGCGAACTCGAGATTCAGGCTCTCAACAATCCGTACTACAACCTCGAAGGCTACGGCATTAAATTTGTAGCCAGCCCCCGTCACGCTGACCTCCTGCTGGTCACGGGTCCTGTATCGGTGAACATGGAAGAAGCGTTGAAGCGCACTCTCGACGCTGTGCCCGATCCCAAGCTTGTGGTTGCGGTGGGAGACTGCGGAGCTTGCGGCGGAGTGTTCGGAACAAGCTACGCCAGCCGGGGAGCCGTTGCGAACGTCATTCCCGTCCACCGCACCGTGACTGGCTGTCCGCCAAGTCCCGTGGCCATGTTGGAGGCCATTCGTTCTGCAGTGCTCGAAGCTTGAGCTGTGTTGATCTGCCGGATCTTCCGATTGCGCCTATGTCTTGACCGGCATGGCCGACGAGATAGCGCGAGCAATCGTTCGCACAATCCAGCGCATCATCACGACGAGCGCGACAAGGAAGGCCGCAACAATGACAGCCGCCGCGATCGGGTGTTGCGTCGCAAGCCAGGTCAGGAACACCGCCAGCGCGTCTTCGCCCGCACTCAGCGCGATATTCGAAACCGGCTCAGGCGATGGCGTCACGGCCACGCGAGCCGCCGTCTTTCCTCCATGCGCCGCCAGAGCAATCGCGCCGCCTGCCAGTGCTGCCACCAGCTGCTTCTCCGGAGAAAGCTGTGCGGTTGCGCCGTATGCAATCAAGGCCGCAACGGGTATACGCACAAATGTGTGCAGGACATTCCACAACAAATCGAACGCGGGAATCTTATCGGCAATAAACTCAACCGCAAACAGCACGCCGCACGCTGCAATCACCCACCAGTTGGTCAGCAGATGCAAACCGGGCGGCAGTGCCAGAAGCCCTGCGTGGGCCAGCAGCCCAAGGCTGGCGACCGTGGCGTAGACATTCAGTCCCGCCGCGAAACTGACCGCAATGATGAGCCCAGCCAGCTCGGTGCCAGCCAGCTCAGAAGCTCCAAGCGTCATGCCTGCCAGCATATTCGCTTCCGCTCACCTCGCCAATCCTCATTGAGACGCATTGATTCTCAGCCCGCAACCGAATGCGGTCCGTGCCCAACGCGCCGTGCAGCAAGGCTTCCGTGAAGCCCCCGCGCTTCAGGACGATTTCTTTGTAATTAAGCGCACCACTGCGGTCAGGAGGACCGCACCGCCAATGGCGACCAGGATCGTGTAAATCATGCCGCCGCTGCCAACAAAGCCCAGGGCGCGCATCACGAAGCCGCCGATGATTGCACCAGCTATGCCGATCGCAATGTCCATAAGAGCGCCGTAGCCCGCGCCTTTCATGATCTTGCCCGTGGCCCAGCCTGCCACGAGACCAACAATGATCCACCACAGAATCTGCAACATACTCGTCTCCTTTGCGATGGCTCGCGTAAACACCTTACGCCGGAGACTCGGGTCTACAGCTCCGAGTCAGACGGAGTAATCCTGCTGATTTCAAAGGCGTCCATAATAGTACACCTATTCAGCCCACAAGCAACATTGTTTCTCAATACCGTTCGGAAATCCCTCCGTTCGCGCAGCCTCAGCCTTCAAGACGGATTGCGCGGGCGCGTAAAGGGCAACCTGATCCTGCGAACACGTTCCAGTCTGTTTTCCCGATCATGGGAGCGAACACGTGCCAGCAGAATATCCTCAAGCGTCACCCGCCCCAGCGTCGTCCCGCTCGCCGGGTCAATCACTCGAATCGCAGACAAGTGTCCCGTCGCCATTCGTTCCGCAAGCGTCCGCAGAGTCTCTCCCGGAAAGGCAAGCAGTTCCGTGCCTGGAACCAACGTGCCTGTCGTGGCAGCTCGTGTCACTGCTTCGTCCTGCTCCAGACATGCAATCACCACATCAACCTCTTCGCGCACCCTGCCGGATACAACGCTTCCCTGCCCGCTTTTTCCGCCCTCAAGAAGCTGCAATCCATCCAGGCTCGCCGAGTCCGTCGGGCTGCCGGACAGATCCGGCTGCATGATCTGGCTCACGATCATCGATTCCAGCGGGTCTACGCTGTATTCACGGCTCAGATGATGGCCGCGGCGGCTCAGCCGCTCGGTAAGAATGGATCGCCTTTGGAACATTACCGTAAATGCGTGCGCCGTCACCGCGCTCGCCAGCAGCGGCAGCATCAGGGCATAGTTATGCGTCAGCTCCACACTCAGAACAGCCGAGGTCAGTGGACAGCCAATTGCCCCAGAAAGCACTGCGGCCATACCAATCAGTGGCCACGCGCCCGCCTGCAGCGTCGGCAGAAACGGTCCCACCAGCGCACCCAGCGCGCCGCCGATCATCAGCAACGGCGCCAGAATGCCGCCTGATGTGCCCGAGCCCAGCGAGAACGACCAGATCACGCTCTTCACAATCAGTACGCCCAGAATCAGTCCCCACGTGTGATCGCCTCCCACAAGCGAGGCAATCACGTCATATCCTGTGCCGAGCGCGCGCGGAAATATCAGCCCACCCACGCCAATGACCACGCCCCCTATGGCGGGCCACCACATCCAGTGAACGGGCAGGTGATTCTCAAAAAGGTCTTCGCTGGCATACACCGCCCGGCTCAACACAAGCGCCGCCGCTCCGCCCAGAAGACCCAGACCCAGCGCCGCCATGATTGCGACCGGCTGCACAGCGTGATTCAGTTGCGGCATGGGAAACAGCGGATCGGCCGATAAAAGATAACGGCGCAGCACTCCCGCGGTTGTCGCCGCAATAGCAACGGGAAAAAACGACCGAGGCCGCCATTCGAAAAGCAACAATTCCACCGCAAGCAGCACGGCCGCCAACGGCGTTGAAAACACTCCGGTCATGCCCGCGGCTGCTCCGGCGACCAGCAGT